>CALVPW010000098.1 GCA_944354085.1 uncultured Clostridia bacterium
CAGGACGCGCTCGTGTTCGCGGGGCTCATGAACACCCTTCTCAACAACTGCGACGTGGTCAAAACGGCGTGCCTTGCGCAGCTCGCCAACGTCATCGCGCCCACCACGCCGCCGAAGGGGGGCACGACGCTCCGTCAGACCTCCTTCTATCCCTTCCGCGCCATCGCCAATCACGCGTCGGGCAGAACGGTGCGCGCCATTTCCGATTCGGATACGTTCGAGAACATGTTCGGGAACGCGCGCTGCATCAACGAGGCTGTCACGCACGACGCGGCAAAGCGCGAAGTGTGCGTCTCGCTGTGCAACTATGCGCAGGACGCGCGCGCGGTCGAACTCGAACTGCGCTCGTTCGGCACGCTGAAAGCGGCGGAATACACCGAGATGACCTCGTCCGATCTGTTTGCCGTCAACTCGTTCGACGCGCCCGAGACGGTCGTCCCGCACGGGAAGGAACTCCCCAAGGTCAAGGACGGTTCGCGCGTCGCGCTCACGCTCCCTGCCATGAGCTGGAGCTTCCTTCGCTTCGAGTACTGAGGTAATACATGGCAAAAAACGGAAAACGTGCACGGCGCGCCGCGAAAGCGGCGGCAAAAAAGCACCCGAAGCTGTTTTTGGCGATCGTCTTGCTGCTCGTGATCGTTCTTGCGGCGGGCGCGTGCTACTACTTCTTCGTGTATAAGCCCAACCATCTTCCGCCCGCGGGAGAGGGCGGGGACGGCGGCGGCGATGTGACCGTCGTCGGCGGGAACATTGCCGAGATCGCTTCCGCCGATCTGTCCATCCATTTCATCGCGCCCGCCGTCAAGGCGAGCGGCGACTGTACGCTCATCAAGGTCGGGGATACCGAGGTGCTCATCGACGCGGGCCCGAACAAATCGAACACGCAAGAGATCGCAGACTATCTCGACGAGTACTGTACGGACGGGGTGCTCGAATACGTCGTTGCGACCCATTCGGACCGCGACCACATCGCGGGGTTCGTCGGATCGAGTTCGGGCGGAGAGCGGAACGGGATTTTGTATACCTATGACGTCGGTACGATCATTCAGTTCGATCGGGTGACGGAAGAGACGGCGCTCTACGAAGAATACTGCGAAGCCGTGGAATACGCGAAGGGGAAGGGAACGGCGGTCTATACGGGGCTGCAATGCTGGAACGGGTCGGACGGCGCGCAGCGTACATATTATCTGGACGAGGCGCAGACGATCTCCATGAATATCCTGTATAACTACTATTACGAGCACGTTTCGCCCGATAACAACAACCATTCCGTCTGCATGCTGCTTTCGCAGGATCTCGGCGGCGGACAGTCTGCTCACTACCTCTTCACGGGAGATCTCGAAGAGGACGGCGAAAAGCGGTTGGTGGAAAACAACGATCTGCCCGAAGTCGAGCTGTATAAGGCGGGCCACCACGGCAGCAAGACATCTTCGACGTCGGAGCTTCTGGAAGTCATCCGTCCCAAATACGTGGCGGTGTGCTGCTGTGCGGGATACGATCAGTACGGCGCGGCGGCGGAAAACGTCTTCCCGACGCAGGCGTTCATCGACCGCATCGCACCCTATACCGATAAGGTGTACGTCACCATCATGCTGAACGAGGAGACGGACGATCACGCGCTCATGAACGGCGATATCGTGTTCTATTACGGCAAGAGCGAAGAGGAGACGGAAAAGACGCTCAAACTTTGGTGTTCCAACAACGATACCATCCTCAAAGAGACGGCGTGGTTCCAAGAAAACCGCACGTGGAACGGGGGCTGACATGGAGATCACCGCCATCACCCCGCAAAAACACGATCCCAAGCGCTGCAATATCGAGGTAGACGGCAGATTTTTTTGCGGGATGCAGCTCATCACCGTGATGGAGCATCGCCTGAAAGCGGGCGCCGTCGTCACCGAAGAGGAGCTCTCCTGCCTGCAGCTCGAAGGCGAAAAGCAAACGGCGCTGGATAAGGCGCTCACGCATATCTCTGCCTCCATGAAGACGGAGCGGGAGATCCGTGATTTTCTCCGCCGCAAGGGGTATTTGCAGGCAGTGAGCGATCACGTGGTGGAAAAGATGAAAGGCTACGGCTATCTCGACGACGCGGCGTACGCCAAGGCGTATGCGGAGAGCGCGGGCAGGCGCAAGGGCGGGCGGCTCATCCGCATGGAGCTCTTGAAAAAAGGCGTCCCGGACGAGGCGGTCTCCGCCGCGCTCGAGGGGGTCGAGGAAGCGGATGCGGCGCACGCCGCGCTCGAAAAATATATGCGCGGCAAATCTTGCGACCGCAAAACCATGCAAAAGGCTTACGCGCATCTTTTGTCCAGAGGGTTTTCCTACGATACGGCAAAAGATGCGCTCGCGGCGTTCTTCACGGAAGAAGACTGACCGCCGCGCAACGGAGACGATATGAAATTTGCTTACGGAAATCAACAGATGCGCCGTTTTGACGCGGCTGCGATCGCGGGCGGGACGCCCTCGCTCACGCTCATGGAGCGGGCGGGGGAGGCGCTTGCGGACGCCGTGCGCGCCGCGCTTTCAAGGGCGCGGGGCGGCGACGCGCTCTTTGTGTGCGGCGGCGGGAACAACGGCGGCGACGGCTTCGTCGCGGCGCGCATCCTGCACGAGGCGGGCGAAGACGTTGCGGTGCTCTGCACGGCGAAAGCCTTTTCGTCCGACTGTGCGGCGGTCAAGGCAAAGTACAAAGGCGAGCTCCTTTGCCGCATCCCGCGGCGGAGATACGCCGTGATCGTAGACTGCCTCTTCGGGACGGGGCTCTCCCGCGCCATCGAAGGGGAGGACGCGGCGCTCGTTTCGTTCATCAACGGGAGCGGGGCGTACGTCGTCGCCTGCGACCTTCCCAGCGGGCTCAAAGAGGGCGGGATCGCGGGGGAGATGTGCGTGCGCGCCGACGAAACGGTGACGATGGGGCAGCTCAAACAGGCGCTCCTGCTTTCGGACGGTGCCGACGTGTGCGGCGCTATTCGTACGGCGCCCATCGGGATCGATGCGGACGAAGCGGGCGCGGAGGTCTGGGAAGACGGCGACGTGCGCGCCTTTTTCCCCAAACGCCGTTCCAACACGCATAAAGGGAGTTACGGCGCGGCTTGCATCCTTGCGGGCGGCGCATACAGCGGCGCGGCGTTCCTTGCGGCGGGCGCCTGCCTCAAATCGGGCGCGGGATATACCAAGCTCTGCGTCACGCAGGAGCTGTATCCGCACGCGGTGGGACGGCTCCCCGCGGCGATCCTGCGCGCGTTCAAGGCGCTCGACGGCGATATCCTCGCCTGTGACGCCGTGGCGGCGGGGATGGGCTCGGGCGTGAGCGAAAAACTGTACGTGCACATCGCGGAACTTCTGACCAACTATACGGGGACGCTCGTGCTCGACGCCGACGCGCTGAACACGATCGCTGCCTACGGGACCGAGGTGCTTGCGCGGCATGCCTGCAGCGTCGTTCTGACGCCGCATCCCAAAGAATTTTCCCGCCTTGCGGAGTGCTCCGTGGGCGAAGTGCTCGCCGATCCCGTCGGGATGGCGCGCGCGTTCGCGGCGCGCTTCGGCGTGACGGTGGTGCTCAAAAACAACCGTTCGGTGATCGCGGACGGTACGCGCGTTGCCATCAATCCAACGGGCTCTCCCGCGCTCGCCAAAGGGGGGAGCGGGGATGTGCTCTCGGGCATTCTGGCGGGAACGTGCGCGCGCGGCGTTCCGCCCTTTGAGGCGGCGTGCGTGGCAAGTTATCTGTTGGGCAGATCGGGCGAGATCGCGGCGCACGAGCTGGGAGAATACGCGCCCGATCCTACCGATGTGATCGCGCGTATCCCGCAGGCGATCTTGTCGCTCGAACGCAATTGATATAAAAGATCCCCGTAAAAACGGGGATCTTTTATATTCGCATAGTACTATGTCACGCATAAACGCTCATTTTGCCGCGTTATGCGCGCCCCGCTGCGCGCACGATGAGTGAGGTGATCGTGAGCACGCTCCCTGTCACGAGATAATAGACGGGGTACAGCGCGAACAAGCTCATCAAAAGGAGCAGCGCGCCGCTCACAAAAAAGGGGCGGGCATTGCGGCGGGCAAAGGCGGCTTGCAGGCGGGTGCGCGGCGTGCGCCGCGGCGCGTTCCCGCAGATATATTTTTCGGGAAAAACGCCGCCGCGCTTGCAAAGCGCGTACGTTGCGTCGCCGTCCATCACCGTCGCGCCAAAGGATGTGAGCAGCCGCTCTGCGGCGGGCGAGAGCGCGTTGCAGGCGAGGCAAAAGGGCGCGCCGTCGTAAGCGCGCAGCAGCTTTGCCACGGCGTCGGCGGAGACGGGCTCCATCGTATACAGCGGGACGAAGGGGACGCCGTCCGAGAGGATGGCGTCCTTGTCGCAGTGCGCTTCGTGTCCGTCGGCGTTCAAGGCTTCCAGCATCATAAGGCGCACGCGTTCTTCCTTTTCGAGCGCGAGGTGCAGCATGAGCGCGTCTTTTTCGGCGCGTTCGCGCGCGCCGAGGCGTACCTTTTGCGTCTTGGCGGAGAGCAGGCAAAAGACGATGCCGCCCGCGGCGAGTGCAATGAGGGTGGCTGCCGTCATGCAAAGCCATGTCGGCGCGCCGCAGTAGCGCAGGATGCCCACCGCGAGCAGCCATGCGGCGACAGCGTAGAAGAGGGGATCGGCCAAAAGCGGGAGATGCATTTTTTTCATGCCCGTATTTTTGCCGTAAATGCCGAAAATTAGACTTGCAAACGCGCGCAAAGTATTGTATAATACGGGTATGAAGATCGCGCTTTTCGGGGGATCGTTCGATCCCGTGCATCAGGAGCACGTGCGCTACGTGCAGGCGGCGAAGGCGGCGCTGGGGCTGGATAAGGTGTTCGTCATCCCCTCGCATATCGCGCCGCACAAACTGTCGGGTGCGGCGGCGGGCGGGGAAGACCGCTTCGAAATGTGCCGCCTTGCCTTCCGCAACCTGCCTTACGTGCAGGTGAGCGATCTCGAGATCGCGTCCGAAGGAACGAGTTATACCTATCTCACCTGCCGCCGCTTCAAAGAGCTATATCCCTGCGACGAGCTGTATTTTCTCGTCGGGGCGGACATGCTCGAAGATTTTTTTACGTGGAAACAGCCCGAGGACATCCTCTCGAACGCCACGCTTGCGGCGTGCAGAAGGGAGAACGACGACCCTGCCGCGCTGCATTCGCGCTTCGTCGCGCGCTTTTCCCGCGACTTTGTGTGCGTGCCCTTTGCGGGCGAAGCCGTCGCGTCGCATCGTCTCCGCGTCGATCTGGCGTTCCGCAAACCCACGCCCGAACTCGACCGCGCCGTGCGCCGCTATATCGAAGAGCGCAGGCTGTATACGCATCCCGCCATCGCGCCCGCGCTCGCGCTGGAAAAACCTCCCCGCCGCGAGCACAGTTACCGCGTCGCCTGCATGGCGGTCGCCCGCGCCCGTTCGGCGGGCGTGAACGAGGGGAAGGCGCTCATTGCCGCGGCGCTGCACGACTGCGCAAAATACGTGCCGCTCTCTTCGCCCCTTCTCGAAGATTTCACGCCGCCTGCCGACGTGCCGCCGCTCGTCATGCATGAGTACACGGGCGCCTATCTCGCCCGCCACGCCTTTGGGATCGAGGACGAGGATATCCTCGACGCCATCCGTTATCACACGTCGGGAAAGGCAGGAATGACGGCGCTTTCCAAACTCATTTTTCTTGCCGATATGCTCGAAGAGGGGCGTTCGTTCGATGGGGTGGAAGCGCTCCGCGCGCTCTTTTGGGAGGATCTCGACGCCTGTTTTTATGCGGCGCTGCGCGCGCAGGTGGAGTACCTGCGCGAAACGGGGAAGCCCGTGTATCCGCTCACGGAAGAGGCGTATTTGTACGAAAAAAGCCGCCGAAATACGGAAAGTTGACCGTCGGCATAGTATTATGTGAGACATAATATGACATATTTTGTCATATATAAAGCATTTTAAGGGAGTTTGATATGGAAGGTCACGAACTTGCAAGAGCTTGCGCCAAGGCGCTTTCGGAAAAGAAAGCGCAGGACATCGTCATCCTCGACGTACACGAGCAGACCGTCGTTTGCAGTTACTTTGTCATTGCGAGCGGCAGGAGCACCACGCAGGTGCGCGCGCTCGGCGACGCCGTGGAGGAAAAGATCGAAAAGGAGGCGAGGCTTTCCCCCGTCCGCAAGGAGGGCTTGCGCGAGGGGCGCTGGGGCGTGATCGACTACGGCGACGTCGTCGTCCATGTCTTTAACGAAGAATCCAGACTGTACTATTATCTCGAACGCCTCTGGGATTCGGGACGCAACATCGAGCGGTACGAAGACGAATGACCGCACGCCGTTCGGCGTGCGGAAGGGGGGAATATGCAAGAGGTCTTCCTCGGGAGAAAATCGTTCGCTGCCGATAAGGTCGACGAGATCCGCATCGAATGGGACGCGGGTCACGTGCAGCTCGTCATGGGCGAGGAGCAGGGCGTCGTCCTCACCGAATCTTCAGAGGACGGCGGCGCGCCGCCCATGCACGTCTCGCTTTCGGAGGGCGCGCTGTATGTGCGCGCCTGCAAAGACGCGCGGGCGTATGGGCTCGCGAAATCGCTCGTCGTCGCTTTTCCGCTCGGCAAGCGCTTCCGCGCCGTGCGCGTACATACCTCGTTCGCGTCCGTTTCGGCGCGGGAACTCAAAGCGGATGTCTGTACGCTCGACAGCATGTCGGGAAGCATCTTCGCCGACGAGATCGAGGCTTCGCAGCTCATCGGAAAGAGCGTCTCGGGCAGCATCCGCATGGAGGATGCCTGCGTGCGCACGCTGCGTCTGACCACGGTGAACGGTGCGATCGACTACGCCGTTCTCTACAACGCGGCGCTCACGGTGGAGCAGCTTTCCGCCGACTCGGTGGGCGGGAACGTCTCGTTCGCCTTCCCCGCAAAGAGCAGCTTTGCGCTGCGCTATCATACGGCGGGCGGACAGTTTTGCGATGCGTTCGGCGCCGCGTATGCGGATGGCGCGTATGTGGCGGGCGCGGGCAGCGCGAGCGTCAGGGTGCGCACGGTGACGGGCTCGCTCACGGTCGAAAAGCGTGGTTGATCATTTTTTGAAGTCGATGCGCCTGGGGGCGGAGTATTCCGTCTTCGGGCGTCTTTTTTTGCGCTCGACCAAAAAATAGACGGGTTCGCGCGGCTCCTTGTCTTCGGGCGGGGGGTCGGGCGGGAGCTTTTTGCCGAGCGTGCGGTACCCGATGCGCGCCAGTTTTATCCCGTGTACGACGATGATGACGGCGATGAGGACGATCGCTGTATACAGCGCGCCCTGCCCTTGCACGGAAAGAACGTCCATGCCTGCATTGTATCACACGCGCACCGTCAAAGCGTGACGGATGCTGTAAAAAAGGGGCGTATTTTTGCGAATGCGCGCGCCGCGCGGCGACGAATGCCGCGGCGCGGGACGCGCGGAAAATGTCCGTTTTTGAGAAGTTTTCGTGAAAATGTCCTGCGGCGCAGGAAAAAAGGGAAAAGCAGGCAAAAATCGCTTTGAAATTTTGGAAAAATATTGTAAAATAGACGGGTTAGAATATTGCAGTGCGCGCGTGCCGCGCACGAACGGAGCAAAGTGTATGGGATTCATTCGCTACCTGATGAACGGCGACAGCCGTAAAAGCCTGAAAAGACTGAATAAAATGGCAGACAGGGTGGAGGCGCTCGCCCCCAAATACGCGCCGATGACGGACGCCGAACTCAAAGCGCAGACGGGCATCTTAAAAGACCGTCTCGCCCACGGCGAAACGCTCGACGATATTTTGTACGACGCTTTCGCCGTCCTGCGGGAGGCGAGCGGGCGCGTTCTCGGGATGCGGCACTTCCACGTGCAGATCGTGGGCGGCATCTGCCTCTTTCAGGGGCGCGTCGCCGAAATGAAGACGGGCGAAGGCAAAACGCTCGTCGCGACCCTTCCCGCCTATCTCGAAGCGCTCTCGGGAAGAGGCGTGCATATCGTCACCGTCAACGACTACCTCGCCCGCCGCGACGCGGAATGGATGGGCAAGGTGCATAAGTTCATGGGACTCACCGTCGGCGTCGTCGTGCCCGGCATGAACGACGATCAGAAGCGCGCCGCCTATGCCTGCGACATCACCTACGGCACCAACAACGAATTCGGGTTCGATTATCTGCGCGACAATCTGAAAAACGACCTCAAGCTCATGGTCCAGCGCGAGCTCAACTTTGCCATCGTCGACGAGGTGGACTCCATCCTCATCGACGAGGCGAGAACGCCGCTCATCATCTCGGGCAAGGGCGATCAGTCCTCCGATCTGTACGAGCGGGTGGATAAGTTCGTCAGGACGCTCTCGGGCGGGTATGACGACGAGCTCAAAGACCTCGAAGATTCCTCCCGCAAAAAGCGCAAGGATTCGGGCGCGCAGAAAGTCGCCGCCGCCGAGGCGCTCAATTGGGACTACGTGGTCGAGCGCAAGGAAAAGCAGGTGCGCCTCACCGAATTCGGCGCCGAAAAGGCGGAGCGCTATTTCAACGTCGATAACATTGCCGACGTTTCGCACGCCTCCCTCAACCATCACATCCAGCAGGCGCTCAAAGCGCACACGCTCTTCCATCTCAACGATCAGTACATCATCAACAACGGCGAGATCGTCATCGTTGACGAATTCACGGGGCGCCTCATGATCGGCCGCCGCTATTCGGACGGGCTGCATCAGGCGATCGAAGCCAAGGAAGGCGTCAAAGTGCGCGAGGAGAACAAGACCTTCGCGACCATCACCTTCCAGAACTATTTCCGTCTTTACCGCAAACTTTCGGGTATGACGGGTACGGCGAAGACGGAGGAGGGGGAATTCCGCACCATCTACGCGCTCGACGTCATCGAGATCCCCACCAACCGTCCCGTCCGCCGCGACGACCAGCACGACAGGATCTTTGCGACCGTCGAGGGCAAGAAGAAAGCCATCGTGCGCGAGATCGTCGAGCGGCACGAAAAGGGGCAGCCCATCCTCGTGGGTACCGTCTCCGTCGATAAGTCGGAGGAGATCTCCCGCCTTCTCATCCGCAACGGCGTCAAACACAACATCCTCAACGCCAAGAACCACGAGCGCGAAGCCGAGATTGTCGCGCAGGCGGGCAGGCTCGGCGCGGTGACCATCGCCACCAACATGGCGGGGCGCGGTACCGATATCCTGTTGGGCGGCAACGCGGAATACCTTGCCAAAAAGCGCCTCCGCGAAGAGGGCGTCGAACACGATACCATCGAACTTGCGACCTCGTATGTGGAACTTACCGAGGAGCAGGCGGACGTCAAAGCCGTGCGCGAGCGCTACAACGAGCTTTATAACGCCTACAAGGCGCAGACGGACGAAGAAAAGCAAAAGGTCATCGCTGCGGGCGGGCTCTGCATCGTCGGTACCGAGCGGCACGAATCCCGCCGTATCGATAACCAGCTCCGCGGGCGTTCGGGCCGTCAGGGCGACGTCGGCGTCTCCATCTTCTTCCTTTCGCTCGAAGACGATCTGATGGTGCGCTTCGGCGGCGAACGCATGAAGCACATCTACACGATGAGCAAGATGGCGGAGGACGAATGCCTCGAATCCCGTCTTCTGACCCGCCTCATCGAATACGCGCAAAAGCAGATCGAGGGCAGGAACTTCGGTATCCGCAAGAACGTCCTCCAATACGACGACGTGATGAACCAGCAGCGTATCATCATGTATGCGGAGCGCATGCGCGTCATCAAGGGCGAGAACGTGCACGAACAGGTGTTAAAGTATATCCCCGGGTATGTGGAAGGGGTCGTCCGCGCCACGGTCAACGCCGACGACGCGCCCGAAAAGTGGAGCGAAGACGATCTGAACGAGGCGCTCGAACGCTACCTTCTGCCCGAAGGCACCAACTTCGTCACCCGCGAGAAACTCGAAAAATGGGACCTCGACGTGGCGCTTCAAAAGATCTCCAAAAAGACGGCAGAGTGCTACGAGACCAAGATCGCCCGCATCCGCGAGGAGATGCCCGCCGTCGATTTCGCCCGCATCGAGCGCGACGTGCTGCTCTCCTTCGTCAACAGCAACTGGATCGATCATATCGACGCGATGGATCAGCTCCGCAAGGGCATCGTCCTGCGCGCGTACGGGCAGACCGATCCCGTCATCGCCTATAAACAGGAAGGCTTTTCGATGTTCGACGAGATGGTCGAACGCATCCAGGAGCGCACCATCCGTTTCCTGCTCAAATGCTCCATCCGCGCCGAACAGCGCCCCGTGCAGCGCATCTTCCCGTCCCGTCCCGCGCCGCGTCCCGTGCCGCCTGTGCCGCCCGTGCCGCCGCAGGGAGGACAGGGGAAGGGCGGCGAGGACGCGCCCGCCGTTTCCAAGGCGCCCGAAGAAGCGCAAACGCCCGCACCCGCTCCCGAAGCGCCCTCCAAGAGCGTCGGCGCCGAAGGCGTGACCTCCGGCGAGGCGCTGCCGAAGGCGGTGGACGTGGATTCGCTGCGCACGAGCGGCGAAAGCAAGTTCGATCCCGCCACCATGAAGAAGGCGAAAAAAGTGGGGCCCAACGATCCCTGCCCCTGCGGCAGCGGGCTCAAATACAAAAAGTGCTGCGGGAAACCGTTCTGAGCGTTCCCGCGCCCTGCATGATATCATCAGCTCCTCATACGCAACATAAGGAAAGATATGTTTAAAGCAGACGATTACAGACTCAAGATCAAAGATCTGGAAAACACGCTCGGCGAAGCGAAATACGCGCTCGATATCGACAACCGTTACGAGCAGCTCAAAAAGCTCAAACAGGAGCAGGAAGATCCCGCCGTATGGCAGGATCTCGAACGCTCCGCCAAGATCGGGCGGGAGATCTCGTCCATCGAAGGCAAGATCGACGCCTACGAAAAGGGCAGAAAGGCGCTCGACGACGCGGGCGAGATCATCGACCTCATCGAGGAGACGGGCGAAGAGGAACTCGTGCCCGAGCTCGATAAGATGATGACCGCCGCCGAAAAGGACATCGAGGACATGCGCATCCGCGCGCTGCTGCGCGGAAAATACGACGGTTCGAACGCCCTGATGGCGCTGCACGCGGGCGCGGGCGGGACCGAGGCGTGCGACTGGTGCCAGATGCTCTACCGCATGTACTGCCGCTATGCCGAAAAGAACGGCTTCAAAGTGACCGAACTCGACCGCCTTCCAGGCGACGCCGCGGGGCTCAAATCGGTGGACTTTAAGGTGGAAGGCGAAAACGCCTACGGCTATCTCAAAGCGGAGATCGGCGTGCACCGCCTCGTGCGCATCTCGCCCTTCGACGCCAACAAACGCCGCCAGACGTCGTTCGCATCCGTCGAAGTCATGCCCGAAGTCGACGACGATAACGAGATCGAGATCAAAGACGAAGACATCCGCATCGACGTTTACCGTTCTTCGGGCGCGGGCGGGCAAAAGGTCAACAAGACGGAGACCGCCATCCGTATCACGCACTTTCCCACGGGCATCGTCGTCACCTGCCAGAACGAGCGCAGCCAGCTCCAGAACAAGGAAATGGCGTTCAAATATCTGCGCAGCAAGCTCCTCGAAAAGCAGATCGAGCAGCGCATGGCAGAGGAAGCGGCGCTCAAAGGGGAAACGAAAAAGATCGAATGGGGTTCGCAGATCCGCTCTTACGTGTTCTGTCCCTATACCCTCGTCAAAGATCATCGCACGGGGTACGAGATGGGCGACGTACAGGCGGTGATGGACGGGGAGATCCAAGGATTTATCATCGATTACCTTAAAAAATCCTGATCCCCGTATGCGGCGCGGCCGCATCTTTTGCCGCGCGGCGGTACGATCAGATCTAAATTTATGAAAAGAATCAACAGCTGCCCGCTGATCTTGGGCATTGAATCCTCCTGTGACGAGACGGCTGCCGCCGTCATCCGCGGGAGGGAACTTTTATCGGACGAGATCGCCTCGTCTGCGGCAACGCAGGCGAAGTTCGGCGGCGTCGTTCCCGAGATCGCTTCCCGCGCCCATGCCGAAGCCGTGGACGAGGTCGTTTCGCGCGCGCTCGAAAACGCGCGCGTGAAGAAGGAGGAGCTCGACGCCGTTGCCGTCACCTACGGCGCGGGGCTTTTGGGCGCGCTTTTGGTGGGGCTCTCCTTTGCCAAGGCGTTTTCCTACGGGTTGGGGATCCCGCTCATCGGGGTCGATCATATCCGCGGACATCTTGCCGCGGCGTATCTCGAGGACGCCTCGCTCGAACCGCCTTTTGTGACCTTGCTCGCGAGCGGCGGACATACGGCGGTGCTGTATACGCAAACGTGGGATACCTTCCGCGTCCTGGGCGGCACGCTCGACGACGCGGCGGGGGAGGCGTTCGATAAGGTCGCCCGCGTGCTCTCGCTGCCCTATCCTGGCGGGCCGCACGTCGAGGCGCTCGCCCGCACGGGAAAGAATGTCGTTCCCATGCCAAAAATGCTCAAAGGACACGGCGGGTACGACTTTTCGTACAGCGGTCTGAAAACGGCAGTCATCAACTACGTGCACACCAAGCAGCAGAAGGGGGAGCCGTGGGAGCCGAGCGACGTGGCGGCGTCCTTCCAGAGCGCCGCGCTCGACATCCTCGTACAAAAGACGGTGGAAGGCGCGCGGGAGACGGGCGTCAAAACGGTCACGGCGGGCGGCGGCGTCGTCGCCAACGGATATCTGCGCGAAAAGCTCACGGACGCCTGTCGGGCGGCGGGGCTGGATCTTGTGCTCCCCGTCAAAAAACATTGCACCGACAACGCCGCGATGATCGCAGCCGAGGGCTTGGTGCAGTACCGTCTGGGCAACTTTTCGCCGCTTTCGCTGAATGCGGAGGCGAGCATCCCGCTCGTGCGCAAATAGGCGTATACTTTTTTGTCCGTTTTGCCAAAATAAGGGCATGCGGAAGACGAGAGAGGACATCGGGAAGACGCGCGACGAGCGCGAGAGCTGTTTTCCCGACCGCGTGCGGGAGGAGGCTCGTCCATGACGGAACGCGCGCGGCAGTACAAAAACTATCTTGCTTACGTGAACGGCTTCGCGCCGCCCACACAGCACTTCAAAACATGCGCGCGCGCCTTTATGGTGGGCGGGTTCATCTGCTGTATCGGGCAGTTTTTGCGTGAGATGCTCGCGCTCGCGGGGCTCACGGGAGATATGCTCGCGGGGACGGTCTCCGTCATCCTCATCTTTTTCGGCGTGCTGCTCACGGGGCTCGGGGTATACGACAGGATCGGAAAGCACGCGGGCGCGGGGAGCATCGTACCCATCACGGGCTTTGCCAATTCCGTGGCGTCGCCCGCCGTCGAATTCAAAACGGAGGGGGTCGTGTACGGAACGGCGGCAAAAATGTTCGTCGTCGCAGGGCCCATCCTCGTGTTCGGCGTGAGCGCGGGCGCTGCGGTCGGGCTGTTATATTGGCTGCTCGGCTTATAAGGAATGCGCGGCAAAATCCTTGTCAATTTTGCAAAAGCGTGGTATAATCATAAAAAACATGCGGAGGGATCCTATGGCTAAGATCACGGAAGATACGCTCATCGTCGACTGCCTGCAGCTCAACCCGAATGCGGTGGAGATCCTGCAGGGCGCGGGGATGCACTGCTTCGGCTGTGCGATGGCGCACGGCGAAACGATCGCAGAGGCGGTCGCGGTGCACGGCGAAGATCTTGAAGAGCTCTTAAAAAAGCTCAACGAAGGTTTGGAATGAGAAAAAACGCGTCTCGCAGGAGGCGCGTTTTTCCCTCTTTACAGGGCGTAAAAAGCGTGCTATAATAGAGGTATGAAAAATATCTTTCTTCTCGGAAGTCTGAATGCCGATCTCACCATCCGCGCGCCCTATATCCCGAAGGCGGGCGAAACGCTCAAAGGGAGCGATTTTATGCTCACGGCGGGCGGGAAGGGCGCCAATCAGGCATACGCCTGCGCCAACCTCGGCGGAAACGTCTTTATGGCGGGCTGCGTCGGGAACGATCAATTTGCGCAGATGCTCCTCAAAAGCCTGCGCGCGGCGGGGGCGGATCTTTCGCACGTGCGCCGTACGGACGTGAGCACGGGCGTTGCCGTCATCACGGTGGCGGAGGGCGACAACCGCATCATCCTCGACGAGGGCGCCAACGGTAAAGTGACGGGCGAGGACGCCGCGGCGCTGCTCGCAAACGCGCGGGAAGGCGATATATTTATGACGCAGCTGGAAACGCCGCTGCCCGCCGTCGAATACGCGCTGCGCCTTGCGCGGGAAAAGGGGCTGTATACCGTTCTCAATCCCGCGCCCGCCGTCCAAGCGGCGCGTACGCTTATGCAGTATGCCGACCTCATCACCCCGAACGAGACGGAGCTTGCCATCCTGAGCGGCGAAAAGGAGATCGAAGCGGGCTGCAAGGCGCTCGTCGGGATGGGCGCGGGGGCGGTGCTCGCCACGCTTGGGAAGGAGGGCTCGCTCCTTTATGACGGCGCGTTCACGCCGATTCCCGCCGTCGACGTCGGCAAAGCGGTGGATACGACCGCCGCGGGCGATACCTTTTGCGGGGCGCTTGCCGTCAGGCTTGCCGAGGGGGCGTCTCTTAGGGAAGCGGCGCACTTTGCTTCCCTCTGTTCGGGCATCACCGTCACGCGGCGGGGCGCGCAGGTCTCCATCCCCAACCGGAAGGAGGCGGATGAACTCCTTAAAAAGTTTTCATAATGCGGGGCATAAAAAAGAACGGCTTTGAGCCGTTCTTTTTTTATGACGAAAATGCTTGGGTCAGCGCCCGTACGAGCGGCGCCGCGATCTCGGCGATCGTGCATTCACGGTATACGACGTCCGCCGCCCGCATTGCCGCCTGCTGTTTTTCGCTCGCGTTGGTGTAGGGATACACGCCGAACAAAAAGGGATAAAAGGCGTAAATAAATTGCTGCACCGCCGCGTCGCCCACATGGGGGAAATGCGCCGTAAGACAGCGGCAGACCGCTTGCAGCGAGGCTTTGTATACCCGCTTGAATGCGGTGAGATTTTCGAGGCGGCTGCCCGATTCAAGATCGAAAAGATTCATCGAGAGCAGTTTGAGCATGCACTTGCGCGCTTCAAGGAGCGCGGCAAACGCCTCGGGGAAGGCTTCCGCGGGCACGGGTGCGTCTGCGAGCGCGTTCATGTCCCGCGTCCACGCGGCGTACTCCCGCTCCAAAAGCGCCAAAAAGATCTCCTCTTTCGTCCTGAAATAGTTGTATACGGAAGGGCGCGAAAAGGACGTTTTTTGACTGATGACGCCGAGCGTGATCTTATGAAAGGGCATGCTTTCGTACAGCTGCGCGCAGGCGTCCACGATCTCTTCCCTGCGTGCGGTGTGTTTGAGCGCGCCTGCCATGCGGCGCTCCTTACAAGCTCTCGCGGAGGATCTTTACGATCTCTTCGCGGGTGAGGACCTTATAGCCGCCGTCCATCACGAGCGTCGCGTCGGCGATGCCCTCGATCATATCGGGCGTTGCGCCGAGCTCGGTGATGTTCATCGCGAGCCCGAGCTCTTTCATCCAGCGTTTCATGGCGTCGAGCCCCGCGTTTGCGATCTCCTCGTCCGTCTTGCCCGCAGGGTCGACGTTCCACACGTTCTCTGCGAACCGCACGAATTTTTTCAGCCCGTAAGGGAGGATATGGCGGTAATAGGGGAGGGAGACGGCGGCGAGCGTCATGCCGTGCGTCGCGTCGGTGTACGCGCCCACGGCTTGCCCGAGCATGTGCACCATCCAGTCCGTGCTCTTGCCGCAGGCGACGAGGGTGTTCAGCGCCCACGTTGCCGTCCACATGATGTTGGAGCGCGCCTCCATATCCTGCGTATCTTTGGCGGCGATGCGGCTCCCATGTAAAAGCGAACGCATCAGCCCTTCGGAGAGGTAATCGCTCGTGTTGTCGTCCTCGCCCGAGAAGTACTGCTCGCAGATATGGTTGAAGATATCGTAAATGCCCGCGATCATCTGGTAGCGGGGGAGCGTGAGCGTATATGCGGGATCGAGCACCGAGAAGCGGGGCATGACCGTTTCAGATTCGAACACATGCCCGATCTTGCGCTTTGCCGCGTGGTTGGTGATCACCGCGCCCGCGTTCATCTCCGAGCCCGTGCCCGCCATCGTCAGCACGCAGCCGACGGGCACGATCTTACAGGTCGGCTCTTCGAACCGCACATAATATTTCTCCCACGGGTCTTCCTCGCAGCAAACGGAAACGGAGAGCGCTTTGGCATAATCGCACACCGAACCGCCGCCCACGGCAAGAATGAGCTCCGCATGCGCCTTGCGGGCGATCCCGATGCCTTCGTACAGCTTTTCGAGGGTGGGATTGGGCATGACGCCCGCGATCTCCACCACCGTCTTGCCGTTCTCTTTGAGGATGCGGACGACGGTATCGTAGATGCCGTTCTTTTTGATGGAACCGCCGCCGTATACGAGCACGACGTTCTTGCCGTATTTGGGGAGCTCGTCGGAAAGGTGTTTGACCGCGCCTTCGCCAAAATACAGTTTGGTGGGGTTGCAATAGGTAAAAGTTCCGAGCATATCTTCTTCTCCTTTTTCTGACAC
>CALVPW010000099.1 GCA_944354085.1 uncultured Clostridia bacterium
TTGACCTTCCTGTTCCGCTATATGCGCCCGCTCATCGAGCACGGGCACGTCTATTCGGCGATGCCGCCCCTCTATAAGGCGAGCGTCAAGGGCAAAGAGGACGTGTACCTCTATTCGGAGGAGGAAAAGACGGCGTACGACGCGGCAAACAACAACAAAGTCGAATATCAGCGCTATAAGGGGCTCGGCGAAATGAGCACCGAACAGCTTTGGGATACGACGATGAACCCCGCCACGCGTACGCTCGTGCGCGTCTCCATGCGCGACGCGATGGAGGCGGATAAAATGTTCACCATCCTCATGGGCGAGAGCCCCGCGCTCCGCCGCCAGTTCATCGAAGAGAACGCAACGCTCGTAAAAGATCTGGATATCTGACGCGCGCGGCGTTCCGTTTGGCGCCGCATATCCCCGCCGCCGCGCGGGAAGGACACCGAAAGAAGGGTATTATGGCAAAAAAAGAGACGAGCCCCGAGCTCACCGAAGAATTCAAAAAGACGCTCGAAATGACCAAGATCTTAGACGTCGAGGTCGACGACGAGCTCAAACGCTCCTTCATCGCATATGCGATGGCGGTCAACAAGTCGCGCGCCATCCCCGACGTGCGCGACGGCTTGAAGCCCGTCCACAGGCGCATCCTCTATTCCATGCACGAGATGGGGCTGTACAACGAAAAGCCTTACCGCAAGTGCGCGCGTATCGTCGGCGACGTTTTGGGTAAATTCCACCCGCACGGCGATTCCTCCGTGTACGATGCGCTCGTCCGCCTCGCGCAGGATTTCTCCATCAACTTCCCGCTCGTCGACGGGCACGGGAACTTTGGTTCGGTGGACGGCGATCCGCCCGCCGCCATGCGTTATACCGAGGCGCGCCTTTCCAAGCTTGCCGCGGAGATGCTGCGCGATCTCGATAAGGAGACGGTGGACTTTTTCCCCAACTTCGACGGCAACGAGATGGAACCCGCCGTGCTCACGGCGCGCTTTCCCAACCTGCTCGTCAACGGGTCGGACGGCATCGCCGTCGGCATGGCGACGAACATCCCGCCGCACAATCTTGCCGAGGTCATCGACGGCACGGTCGCGCTCATCGAAAATCCCGAGATCACCGTCGACGAACTCATGAACTATATCCCCGCGCCGGACTTTCCCACGGGCGGCATCATCATGGGGCGCAGCGGCATCCGCAAGGCGTACCGCACGGGGCAGGGGAACATCGTCATCCGCTCCAAATGCGAGATCGAAGAGCACGGTTCGGGCGCGAGCCTGCGCAACCGCATCGTCGTCACCGAGATCCCTTATCAGGTCAACAAGGCGCAGCTCATCGAGACGATCGCCAACATGGTGCGCGATAAGCGGCTCGAAGGCATCTCGGACATCCGCGAGGAATCGGGACGCGACGGCATGCGCGTCGTCATCGAATGCAAAAAGGACGCCAACCCGCAGGTCGTGCTCAATTCGCTGTATAAGCATACCAATTTGCAGGTCTCGGACGGTATCATCTTATTGGCGCTCGTCGAAAACGGCACCGAGCCAAAAGTTCTGAACCTGCGCGAGATCCTCGTATACTATCTCGAACATCAAAAGGAAGTCATCGTCCGCCGCACTCGGTTCGACCTTGCCCGCACCGAGGAGCGCGCGCATATCGTCGAAGGGCTGGTGCTCGCGCTCGCCAATATCGACGAGGTCATCCGCATCATCAAAGAATCGGCGGATAAGAACGAGGCGACCGAACGGCTCACGGGCGCATTCGAGCTTTCCGAGCGGCAGGCGAACGCCATCCTCGAGATGCGTTTGCAGCGCCTCACCTCGCTCGAGGTGGAAAAGCTCAAAGAAGAGCTCGAGGGGCTGCGCGCCACCATCGCCGACCTCAAAGATATCCTCGCCAACGAAGGGCGGGTGTTGGAGATCGTCAAAAACGATCTGCTCGCCATCAAGGCAAAATATCCTTCGGCGCGCAAAACGGAGATCAGCGTCGATTACGGCGAGATCGAGGACGAGGACCTCATCGACGAAGAGGACGTCGTCATCTCCATGACGCATTCGGGCTACGTGAAGCGTTTCCCCGTTACCGAATACCGCGCGCAGAACCGCGGCGGCGTGGGTATCACGGGGCATCGTCCCAAGGAGGACGACTTCGTCGAGCAGATGTTCGTCTGCTCCACGCACGATCAGATCCTGCTCTTTTCCAACTTTGGCAGGGTGTACGCCATCAAGGGGTATCATATCCCCGAGGCGAACCGCACCGCGCGCGGGCGGGCGATCGTCAATATCGTCCAGCTCAACGCGGGCGAGAAGATCGCGGCGCTGCTGCCCGTTTCCGAAAAGAAGGAAGGCTATCTCGTGATGGCGACCAAGAACGGGCTCATCAAAAAGACGGCGACGAGCGAATTCGACCGCATCATGAAGAGCGGCAAGATCGCTATCCGCATCGCCGAGGGCGACGAACTCATCGCCGTCAAGTATGCGGCGGGCGCCGACGAGATCGTCGTTGCCTCCCGCTTCGGCAAGTGCATCCGCTTCTCCGAGGAGAACGTCCGCCCGATGGGGCGGGATACGATGGGCGTGCGCGCCATCAACCTCTCCAAGGAGGACGCCGTCGTCGATATGCTCGTCCTGCGCGAGGGTTGCAAGATCCTCACCGTCTCCGAGAACGGCTACGGCAAACGCACCGATCCCGCCGAATACCGCGTCCAGACGCGCGGCGGCAAGGGCATCAAGGCGGGCGTCTTCAACGAGAAGACGGGCGCGCTCGTGAACATGAAACTCGTCTTTGACGATGACGACGTGATGCTCGTCACGTCGGCGGGGATCGTCATCCGCATGCACGC
>CALVPW010000100.1 GCA_944354085.1 uncultured Clostridia bacterium
GCGGGCTCACCGTCGACGCGCCGCTCTCTGTCTCCTTTGCGCCGTTTGCGGTGAAAGGGGAGGCGACGCTCACGTATACGGATGCGAAGGGGTCGGCGGGCAAGTCGCTCTCCTTTGCGTACGGGGAAGACGGGTACGTATATCTCACGCTCGAAGGCGCCAAGCTCAAACTCCATGCCGCGGATGCCGTCTCCCTCCTTTCCAATGTGTTGGGCGCGGCGGAAGATGCAGACGCGCAGCAGCTTTTACAAAAACTGTTGTCGCTCGACTTTGGCGATGTCATCGGCTTCGAGAGCGAGAACGCGGTACTTATCAGGACGGATGCGCTCCTCAAAGCGTTCGGCGTTTCGTTTGCCGCGGGCGACGTTCGCCTTACGCTGGAAAAGGGCACGATCACGGCGGATGCGGCGGCTTTGGGCATCCGCGTCGACGTGCGCCGCGGGACGCCGTTCACGGTAGACGGCGGGGCGTATGCGGATCATGCCGATCTCACGCCCGTGCTCGATACCGTCGTGACCGTTCTGAACGAACAAAAAGTTGCGCTGGGCGGACAGCTCACGCTCGGCATGGGCGGGGAGAAGATCGCGCTCCGCGTGGAAAACGGCGTCGTCAGCTGGAAGGAGGGGCTCCGCCTCTCGCTCACGCTCGCCGTCACCGTCGGCGATACGCGGCAGGAGATCGCAGTGTATGCCGACGAGGCGCGCATCAAGATCGCTTACGGGAACGTAGGCGTCGATGTGAAATACAACGAACTTACCAAGATCGAGGCTGCTTTCCGCAGCGTGTACGACCGCATCGCGGATATCGTTTCGCGTTCGGTCGCGGGCGCGCTGCCTGCAAGCAGCGAAGAGCTGCTTTCGGGCATGCAGGCGGGCGAAGCGGTCACCAAGCTGCTGCATGCGCTCGATCTTCCGCAGCTCATCGGCGGGATCGGGTTCGGCGCGCCGCAGAACGGGGGCTTGTTCACCCTCTCGTACGGGAAATTCGCCGCCGAGGTCGCGCTTGCGGACGGCGGGCTCGTCGTTGATGTGCCCGCATTCTCCACGGGCGATCTCACCGTGTCGGGCTCGCTCACCGCAGGGAAGGCGGATGTGCAGGTCGCTTATCCGCAGGGCGATGGATATATGACGGCAAACGATCTTGCCGAGCTCCTCGACTTTTTGGGCGCGGCGGTCGCGACCGTCGCTTCCGACGACGTGGCGATCACCTTCAACGATTCCAACGCCGTGTACACGGCGAACGGGGAGACCAAGTTCGATCTGCGCGGCGGGTTGGCTTATCACGCGGGCACGAAGGAAAACGGCAAGCCCTTCGTCACGGTGGATACGCAAAAGAAGACGATCGAAGTCAATCCTGCGGCGTACGCGTATTTCAGCCTTTGGATCGACGAAAAGGCGGCAGACGGCACCGATCTCTATCTGGAATTCTGGATGGTCGAATATCAGGACGCGCCGTACTTCTTTGTCAGCCTCTCCAAATATATGCCTTTCCTCGACGGGAACGGCAAACCTACCCTCACGGATACGGGCGTGAAGAACGCCGCGTATATCCCGCTCAACTTTGCCGTGGCGGCGAAGGACGTGCTCACGATCGCGGCGAGCGGCGTCACCTTGCTCGAAGGCGATCTTGCGGCGTTTTTGGAGACGCTCGGCTTGCCCGAGACGCTCGTCCAAACGCTGTTGGGCGCGGTCGAAGATTACTTTGTAACGCCGCTTTTGAGCGATGCGGAGCGGGGGCAGCTGGGCGCGCTCGGCGCGGCGCTCTCCAAAACGCTGGGGCTCGACGAACTCGTGGCAGGGCTGCTCGGCACCGCCGACAAAGCAGAGATGCCCGCGCTCGACAGCAAGGCGTACCTCACGGAGCTCGGCATCACCACGGAAAACGGCGAGACCGTCTTTACCGTCGCGCTCGATTCCGATCTCATCTACGGCGGCGAAGGGCTGGAAGACCTCACGCTCAAATTCCGCAAAACGCAGGACGAGGCGGGGGAGAGCTATCTTTCGGGCATCACGCTTCAAAACATTCACGGCACGCAGAATTCCATCCGTACGAGCGTCGGCTTCTCCGTTTCGCGCAAGCCGCTCACGCTGTTGTATACGGATAGCGGCGCAAGCCTCACCGTGCCCGAGAACGCCGCGGGCGAAGAGGCGGTCTACGAACTTTCTTACGCGGATTTCAACAACTATATCTTTGCGGGCGCGGATACGCTCGTCAAAACGCTTGCCCGCTCGGCAACGCATAAGACGGAGACGGGCTACGCGCTCAACGACAGCTTCTTTATCAGCGGCACGGCGGCGCTCAGCATTATCGGTTACGACGTCAACGTCACGGTGAACGGGCTCGCCGTCGGCATCGGCGAAAACGGGGAGATCTCTTTGGACGCCTCCCTGTCCTTCCCCAAGGTCGCACCGCTTTTGGGAGCCGTCACCGTCATCGGCGAAGCGGGCACGACGGAACTCTCCGTCCGCAACGGCATGGTGTATATGCGCCGCACGCTCGCGGGCGGGAGCGTGGAACACCGCGCCGTCATGCTCGACGAATTCTTTACCGATATCATGGGGCACCTTGCGTTTGCGCTCAACCTTTCCGATTGGATCGTCGATCAGATGCAGGGCACGGAAGGCAGCGGCACGACGAACGAGCGCGGCGAACAGGAAGATTACGGCACCATCCTCACCAACGCGCTGAATTCCTACCGCTATACCGCTGCGGCAGGGACGACGGGCGACGCGTGGGAGCTCATCCTCAACGGTCCCGCGCTCACGGGCGACGTGCTCGAAAATATCGTCGTCACCTTACAGGCGGGCGCGTATAAGGAGTATGGGAGCGTGCTTCGTTCGCTCAGCGTTTCCACGCGCATCCCGCTCTTGGGTTCGCTCGCGGTGGATATCTCCGCGTCCCTCACCTTCGAGAACCCTTGCGGCGATTGGGTGAACGGCGAAAAGACGCTCGAAGACCTTTCGGAACAGATCCCCGATCTGTATTACGTTACCATCGTATCGCCCGTTGCGCTCAGCGGCTGGCAGGAGACGGCGGCGGGCTATACCCGCACCGTGCAGATGTTCCTCGGCTCCGAGGTCTCGCTCGCGTACGGCGATACGGTGATCCCGATGGGGACGGTCGGCAAAGGGGAGAACGTGTTCGACTTTACGGACGCCGTCCTGCCTGCGAACGCCGATTGGTCGGGCGCGCGCCTCATCTATACCGCGAACAAGGCAACGCTGCGCGTCCCGCTCGAATACGATCATATCGTATATAAGAGCACCCTTCCCTTCACGACGGGAGATCATACCGACGTGACCGAGCTGACGGCGGAATATGACGCGCAGTACTCCCTTCTCACGCCCACGGCGGAGGGCTATACCTTCCTCGGCTGGTATGTGCTCGAGAACGGCACGCCCAAAAAGGTGACCGAGCTTGCATACTCGGGTACGGGCAATGCCGAGACCGTCGTCCAAGCGATGTGGGCAAAAAATATCACCGTTGCGGTGAGCGGGAAGGCAGATTACAAAGGTGTTTACAGCAATTATTTCACGACGGCGGAGATCGTGTCGGGCGGTGAACTTGTCGGCGCGTATGCCGAAAAGCTGCAAGTACAGGTCACGACGAGCTATCGCTTCTTCCTGCAAGGCAATTCGTGGACGCGGGAAAATACGCAGGAATTCGACGGCGTACACGCGTCTGCTTCGTGGGAAAAGAGCGATATGATCTGGGCGCAGTATTTTGAAAATACGGTCACGCTTACTTACCGCTGCGTCGACGCGAGCGGCGCGCTCGTTACGATGGGTTCTGTGAGTGCCACGGGAAGAGCAGATCTATAAGGAAAAAGGCAAAGCCCCGATATCCCTGCACGGGATATCGGGGCTTTTATCGTTCGTATTATCAGTATCGCTCCGCGATCTTCTGCGCCTCGGTTTTGACGCGTTCGGCGAGCGATGCGGGCGAGAGCACTTTGAAACCCGCGCCCGC
>CALVPW010000101.1 GCA_944354085.1 uncultured Clostridia bacterium
CGGAAAAGGGAGGGCAGCCGCCCGCCCGCGATGGGATTGGGCGAATAGGCGAGCAGGATGACGCGCAGACCCGCTGCCGCATATTGTTTGACGATCTTGTCCACCTTCGTGGGCATGGGACGCAGCACGAACTCGGGCGCGCCCATCGCAAAGGTGCCCGCATCGCCGAATGTGACGGCGGATAGCTTGCGTTTGCTCGAAAAGGGGACGACGGCGGTCGCTTGCAGCGCGTTGGAATGCCCGAAGCGGTTATAAAGGGCGATGGACGTCTGATTGTTGTCCTCGAGGGCGTTGAGCATGCTGCCCATGATCTCCTCGAGGGAGTAGTCCACGTAGTTGTTCAGGATCATGCAGTCGTTGACCGTCATCCTGCCGTCCGTGATCGTGCCCGTCTTGTCCAGGCACAGCACATTGACGCGCGCGAGCATTTCGAGCGAATACAGATCTTGCACGAGCGTCTGTTTTTTGGCGAGCCGCCTTACGCCGATCGCCATCGCAAACGAGGTCAAAAGCAGCAAGCCCGAGGGGATCATGCCGATGACCACGGCGCCCGTGAATTGGATGGTCTGGCTCATATCCGAGCCCGTCGCTTTCCAGTTGACCCAGAACATCGCCGCCGCGATAAAGGGGATGAGAACGCCGATCACGCGGATAAAGAGGCGGATGGAGTTCATGATCTCCGACTTGGGTTTTTTGTACTTTTTCGCCTTGGAGGTGAGGCTGTTGAGATAGGTCGCCTTGCCCACCTTGTCGGCGCGCACGCGGCAGGCGCCGCTCGCCACGTACGAGCCCGCGTACAGCGTTTCGCCGGGGGCTTTTTTCACGGGGATGCTTTCGCCCGTGAGGAGAGATTCGTTGACTTCGACGATGCCGTCCAAAAGCACGCAGTCGGCGGGGATCTGCTGTCCCGCTTCCAAAAGCACCACGTCGTCAAGGACGATCTCGCGGACGGATATCTCTGTTTTCACGCCGTCGCGCATCACCTTCGCCGTTGCCGAGATGAGCACGGAGAGCTTGTCGATCTGTCGTTTTGCGAGGAGCTCCTGCACGATGCCGATGATGAGGTTGGCGGCGAAGATCGCCACGAACAGGAACTGCGAGAGGGGCGCGCCCGCGTAGGCGAGCGCCACCGCCACGATGAGGCACAAAAGGTTGAAGAAGGTGCAGATATTGCCCGCAAAGATGCTCCAATAGGACTTGGAGTATTTTTTATTGACGTCGTTGAACAGGAACTGTTCGTACCGCTTCTGCACCTGCGCCGCCGTGAGCCCGCGCTCGGGCGAGGGCGAGAAGCGCTCCACCTCCTCCGCGGCGGGGATATGCTTGGCGCGGCGGAACTTTTTCATGAGCGCACGGTGCGAAGCGTCCTCTTTTTTGACGGCGCTCCCGCTCAGCACGCGCGACGAAAAGCGCCCGCGCGGCGCGCTTTCCGTTTCGGGGACTTCGGGCATGGGTGCCTCGTTTTCCGTTTGCGGTTGTTGGATCTTTTCTTTCAATGGGGTATGCTCCCGCTGTTTTTTCAAAAAGGGGCGTACCATGTCCGTCATCGCCGCCTTTTTTCCATTATACACCCTCTCGGGGGAAAAGTCAAAATATCCGCATGCCGCCGCGGGGAAATTTTTTGAGGATATGCGCTTTTCCGATGGGAAAACTTGCATTTTCGTGCGGAAAGGTGTATAATCGAAGAAAAAATTCGGAGACGGATATGATCGATATCGCAATCCTGCGCAGCGAGCCCGACCGCGTGCGCAAAAACATCGAAAAGAAATTCCAGCATCAAAAACTTCCGCTCGTGGACGAGGCGCTCGCCCTGGACGAAAAGCGCCGCGCCCTGCAAACGGAGGGCGATGCGCTGCGCGCCGCCCGCAACGCGCTCTCCAAGCAGATCGGCGCGCTCATGCGCGAAAAGAAGACGGAGGAGGCGGAGCGCGTCAAAGCGCAGGTGAACGCCGACGCCGCCCGCCTTGCCGAGATCGAGACGGAGAGCGACGAGATCGCTTCCCGCCTCAAAGCCGTGATGATGCGCATCCCCAACTTCGTCTGCGAGGATACGCCCGTCGGCAGGGACGACCGCGAGAACGTGGAACGCGCGCGCTTTTTGGAGCCTAAGGTCCCCGCGTTCGAAGTGCCGTATCACCTCGATATCCTCGAACGCCTGCAAGGGATCGATCTCGACAGTGCCCGCCGCACGTCGGGGCAGGGTTTTTACTATCTGACGGGGGATGTGGCGCGGCTGCATTCCGCCGTGCTCGCCTACGCCCGCGATTTTATGATCGGCAAGGGGTTCACCTACTGCATCCCGCCCTTTATGATCCGTTCGGACGTCGTCTCGGGCGTGATGAGCTTCGAGGAGATGGAGGGCATGATGTACAAGATCGAAGGGGAAGACCTCTACCTCATCGGCACCAGCGAGCACTCCATGATCGGGCGGTTCATGAACACGACGATCGACGAGGACAAGCTCCCGCTCACGCTCACGAGCTACTCGCCCTGTTTCAGGAAGGAGAAGGGCGCACACGGCATCGAGGAGCGCGGCATCTACCGCATCCACCAGTTCGAAAAGCAGGAGATGATCGTCATCTGCAAGCCCGAGGAGAGCGAAGCGTGGTACGAAAAGATGTGGCGCTACACGGTGGAGCTCTTCGTCTCGATGGGCATCCCCGTCCGCCAGCTCGAATGCTGCACGGGCGATCTTGCCGATCTTAAATACCGCAGCTGCGACGTGGAGGCGTGGAGCCCCCGCCAGAAGAAGTATTTCGAAGTGGGTTCGTGCTCCAATCTGACCGACGCGCAGGCGCGCCGCCTCGGCATCCGCTATAAGGGCGCCAAGGGGAGCGCGTTTGCCCATACCCTCAACAATACCGTCGTCGCGCCGCCGCGCATGCTCATCGCATTTCTCGAAAATCACCTTCACGAGGACGGCAGCGTGGACATCCCCGAAGTGCTCCGTCCGTACATGGGCGGCGCCGAGAGGCTCGTGCCCCGCAAATGAAGTACGTTTTTTTCGATATCGAATGCGCCTGCGTCTTCAAGAACGTCGCCAAGATCTGCGCGTTCGGGTACGTGGTGACGGACGAGAAGTTCTCGCTCCTTGAACGGGAGGATATCCTCATCGACCCCAAGGGGAAGTTCCACCTCACCGACCGCAAGGGCAAGGAGGGGCTGGTGCTCCCGTACGTATACGAGGACTTCAAAAAATATCCGCCCTTCCCCGCGGCGTATGCGCGCATACGGGCGCTGCTGGAGGGGAAGGACACCGTCGTTTTAGGGCATGCCACGCTCAACGACGTGAACTATCTCAACCTCGAAACGCACCGCTATAAGCTCCCTTCCTTCCGCTTTGAATTTCACGATACGCAGTTCTTTTACATGAACGTGCAAAAGTGCTTTACCCGTCAGCTGGGGCTGGGGGCGATGGCGGAAGAGCTGGGCGTGGAGTTCACGCCGCACCGCGCCGTGGACGATGCGTACGCGACCATGCGCGTCTGTCAGGCGCTCGTCGCGCGCGAAGGGCTCTCGTCCGTGCCCGAACTCGTGGAACGCTACCGCATCCGCGCGGGACGCATCGCGGGCGGGAAGATCGTGCAGCCCGCGTCGCAGGGGCTCAACAATTATATCGCCGAGCGCGACGAAGAGCGCGACCGCAGGGCAAAGGCGCACGACGAATTTTACCGTTACGTCAACAAACACATGCACCGCCGCAAAAAGGGCGGCTCGCTCGAAGGGAAGGTCTTTTGCTTCTCCAAGGACGTGGAGGAGGAAGTGCCCATGTCGGTGCATCTCGTTGCCGCCATCTTCGCCTCGGGCGGGAAGTACACTTCGCACCCGGGCGAATGCAACGTATATATCGCCCGCGGGCAGGGAGGCGTGCGCTTTCAGAACGCGGTCACGGCGGGCGCGGCGTTCGTCCCGCTCGACAGGCTCGCACAGGCGTTGGAGGGATCATGATCCTGCCCGAAGAATATCTCGTTCGGATGCAAAAAAGGCTGGGAGAGGGCTTCCCCGCCTTTTTGCGTGCCATGCAAGAGCCGCCCGTCCGCGGCGTGCGCGCCAATCGCTTAAAGATCTCGCCCGAGGAACTCAAAACGTGCTTCCCGTATGCGCTCACGCCGATCCCGTGGGCGGCGGACGGCTTTTATACGGACGCCGAGAAGGTGGGCAAGCTCCCCGCGCATCATGCGGGGCTCATTTATGCGCAGGAGCCGAGCGCCATGCTCCCCGCGGCGCTTCTTGATGCGCAGCCCGGAGAACGCGTGCTCGATCTGTGCGCCGCGCCGGGCGGGAAAACGACGCAGATCGCCGCCGCCATGCAGGGGGAAGGCGTGCTCGTCGCCAACGAATTCGTCTATTCCCGCGCCCGCATCCTCTCGCAGAACGCGGAACGGGCGGGCGTCGTGAACGCCGCCGTCGTCAACGCCGATCCCGCCCGCCTTGCGGCGGCGTTCCCCGCGTATTTCGATAAGATCCTCGTCGACGCTCCCTGTTCGGGCGAGGGGATGTTCCGCAAAGACGCGGGCGCCGTCGCCGAATGGAGCGCGGAGAACGTGGCGCGCTGCATCGCCCGCCAAAAGGATATCCTGGAGGCGGCGTATGCGATGCTCCGCGGCGGCGGGCGGCTCGTCTATTCCACCTGCACGTTCGAGGAAGGGGAGGACGAAGGGCAGGTGCGCGCGCTGCTCGCCCGCCATCCCGATCTGCGTCTCGAATCCGAACGGCTGCTCTTCCCGCACGAGGTGCGCGGCGAAGGGCATTACGCCGCGGTGCTCGTACGCACGGCGGGCGATGCGCGGGAGGCGCCGCTCTTCCGCTGCGTAAAAAACGCCGCCGCCGAGCGGGCGTACCGCGCGTTTTCGGAGGAGGTCTTCCTTGCGCCGCCGCAGGGGGAGGTGACGACGCTCGCGGACGGCAGGATGTATCTTGTGCCGCACGGCTTTCCCGCCCTCCCCGTGACCACGCTGCGCGCGGGAAGGGAGCTGGGCGTCTTCGACGGCAGACGGTTCACGCCCGCGCACGCGCTCGCCATGGCTTCGACGCGCGATATGTGCGCCCGATCCGCCGCGCTCGGCGAAGAGGATGCGGCGCGCTATCTGCGCGGCGAAACGCTGCCCTGCGCGGATACGGGCTGGTGCGTCGTCGGATACGGCGCGTACCCGCTCGGCTGGGGCAAGGCGTCGGGTGGGGTGCTGAAAAATCATTATCCCAAGGGATTGCGCAATTAAAAAACGGGGGCGGGCTGCCATGGCAGCCCGCCCCCGTTTTTTTGTTGTTATTTCGTTTCGTCTTCGGACATGGTGCCATCGTTTTGCCTCTCGTTGGCAGGCATGTCCTGCGTCATAGAGCCGTCGGGACATGCTTCCGCTTCGCAGGATGCCGCGATCGCCGCGTCCTCTTCGGCTTGTTTTGCGAGGAAGGGACGGTTGACGCGCGCCGCCGCGACGAACACCGCGATGCCCGCTGCGAACAGGCATACGATGGGGATGGCGCCGAGGTTGACGGAGTTCGTTGCATCGGTCACGATGCTCACGAGCAGCGTTCCCAAAAACGCCGCGCCTTTGCCGAAGATATCGAGGATGCCGAACAGGCAGCCCGATTGATCGGCGGGGATGATCTTGGCAAAATAGGAGCGGGAGAGCGCCTGCACGCCGCCCTGGAAGAGCCCCACGGCGGTCGCCAGCATCCAGAACTGCCAGACCTGCGTCATGAACACGGCAAACAGCCCGATGCAGGTATAGGCGACGATACATACGAGGATCAAAAGATCGTTGCGCACCTTTTTGGTGAGTTTTCCAAAGAGGATGGCGGAGGGGAAGGCGACGATCTGCGTCAAAAGGAGCGCCAAAAGCAGGTTTGTCGTATCGAATCCGAGCGCGGTCCCGAACGACGTCGCCATATCGATGATGGTATACACGCCGTCGATGTACAAGAAGAAGGCGACGAGGAAGAGGATGATGCCCTTTTTGTTGGCGACGCTGCTCTTTTTGGAGAAGACCGAAAAGAGGCGCTTAAAGTTGTCGCGCACGGCGTGCGGGGTACGGGGCACGAAGTGCGTCTGACGGTAGGAGCGCGCAAGGGGGAGGGTGAACCCGAACCACCAGAGCGCGTTGATGGCGAGCGCGATGGGGATGGAGACGGAATAGGCAAGGTCAGTCAGCAGCACGACTGCGATGCTGATAAGGAAGGGCACGCAGCTGCCGATGTATCCCCATGCGTAGCCCTTGGAAGAGACGTCGTCGGTGCGGTCGTGCGTGGTCACGTCCACGAGCATGGAGTCGTAAAAGACGAGGCTCGCCGAATAAAAGATCTTTGTGAACACGAACACGATCAAAAAGACCAGCCACGGCATGGGGATGCCCAGCGCCGCGCAGCCGATGACGCCCGCCACAGCAAAGAACAAAAAGATGGGGCGCTTATAGCCCGAAAAATCGCTCAGCGTGCCCAGCGTCGGACCGAGGACGGCAACGGCGAGCGTCACGATGCTCGCGGCGTATCCCCAATAGGCGGTCGCCGTCGTCGCGTCCACGCCGCCCTCTCCCGCCAGATAGTTGAAGTAGATGGGCATGATGGTGCTGATGAGCAGGGTGAACGCCGAATTGCCCACGTCGTACAAGATCCAGTTGCGTTCCAGCCTGCGGGCAGGGGACAATCGTTTCATATCTTCTCCTCGCTTTCGAAATTGCTGTAAAATGCCTCGTGGAGCGGCGCGCCTTCCGAGAGGAACGCCCAAAGCGCGGGCAGCAGCGTGTTTGCCTTGTG
>CALVPW010000102.1 GCA_944354085.1 uncultured Clostridia bacterium
AGATCCCGCGCGCGGCGCTCACCGCGGACGAGATCGCCAAGGAAGCGGAGTTCTTCTGCTTCGGTACCAACGACCTCACGCAGATGACGTTCGGCTTCTCGCGCGACGATGCCGGCAAGTTCCTGCCTGCATACTATGCAAATAAGATCTATGAGTCCGATCCCTTCGCCCGTCTCGATACGGTCGGCGTCGGCAAGCTCATGAAGATGGCAGTCGAGCTCGGCCGTCAGACCCGCCCCGAGCTGAGCTGCGGTATCTGCGGCGAGCACGGCGGCGATCCTTCGTCCATCGAGTTCTGCCACAACATCGGTCTCAGCTACGTCTCCTGCTCGCCGTTCCGCGTCCCGATCGCAAGACTTGCGGCAGCGCAGGCAAACATCAAGAATCCTCGCAAATAAATTGAGGAAATAAGATAAACCCGCGGCAAGCGGGTTTATTTTTTGTCTGCGCTGCATCGCTCCAAAGCGGCAGCGCAGGCAAATATTAAAAATCCCGGAAAGTAACGTTTGAGTATTGTAAAAAGTCCGCTATGGCGGGCTTTTTACATGACGCCGCGCAGGGCGCGCCGCGTTTTGGCGGTGTCTTTTTGCGAAATTTTTCCGCCCCTCTTTACAGCGCGCGAAAAATGTGATAGGATATGGATGACGGGCGAGACGGACGCGCCAAAGGGGGTATACGATGCAAAATACGTTTTTTCCCGAAGTCAAAGAACGCTTCGGGTTCGGCTGCATGCGGCTGCCGATGAAGGGGGAGGAGGTCGACAAGGCGCAGTTCACGGCGATGGCGGACGCCTTTTTGGCGCAGGGCTTCAACTACTTCGATACGGCGCACGGCTATCTCGACGGGAAGAGCGAGCTCGCCATCCGCGAATGCGTGGTCAAACGCCATCCGCGCGAGCAGTTCATCCTGACAGATAAACTCACCGAGAATTACTTTTCCAAAGAGGAGGATATCCGCCCCTTCTTTGAAAAGCAGCTCGCATGGTGCGGCGTGGAATATTTCGATTTTTACCTGATGCACGCGCAAAACGCGAACAACTTCGAAAAATACAAGCGCTGCAAAGCGTATGAGACGGCGTTTGAACTCAAAAAGGAGGGCAAGATCCGCCACGTCGGCATCTCCTTCCACGATACCGCCGCCGTGCTCGACAAGATCCTGACGGCATATCCCGCCATCGAAGTCGTGCAGATCCAATTCAATTATGCCGATTACGACGATCACGCCATCCAGAGCCGCACCTGCTACGACGTGTGCGTCAAACACCAAAAGCCCGTGATCGTGATGGAGCCCGTTAAGGGCGGCATCCTCGTCAACCTGCCCGAGCGCGCCAAGGACATCCTCGAAGACCTGCACGGCGGGAGCGTGGCGAGCTACGCGCTGCGCTTTGCGGCGCATTTCCCGCAGGTCGCGATGGTGCTTTCGGGCATGAGCGACATGGCGCAGATGCAGGACAATCTCTCCTTCATGAAGGACGTAAAACCGCTCTCCGAGGCGGAGATGGCGGCGGTGGAGGGCGTGCGCGCGGTGTTCCGCTCGCTGGAAGCCATCCCCTGTACGGCATGCCGCTACTGCGTGGCGGGCTGTCCAAAGCACATTTCCATCCCCGATCTGTTCGCCGATCTCAATTCGCACAAACGCTATCCGAATTGGGACGGCGGCTGGCGGTACGAGGTGCATACCCGCGGGCGCGGCAAGGCGTCCGACTGCATCGGATGCGGCAAATGCGAACATATCTGCCCGCAGCACCTGCCCGTTCGCAAGTATCTCAAACAAGTTGCCGAAGTTTTTGAATAAGGAGAGGAGATATGGCTGATATCGCTGTCAAACGGCGCGCGCTCGTGTGCGCCACGTGGAAAAGCAAAACGGCGGCGGCAGGGTGCGCCGTCGCGGGGGCGGTCGCGCTGCCGCAGCTCGTGCATTGGCTCGGCGCGCTGTCGGGGCTGGGAACGGCGCTCGGCGAAACCCTCCTGCCCATGCATCTCGCCGTCATTTTGGCGGGCCTGTTCGCGGGACCCGTCGCAGGGGCGGCGGTGGGCGCGCTCGCGCCCGTTGTGAGTTTTTTGCTCTCGGGCATGCCGCTCGTGACGGTGCTTCCGTTCATGACGGTGGAACTTGCGGGGTACGGGCTCACGGCGGGGCTCGTCGCCTCCACCCGTCTGCCCGCGTTCGTCAAACTGCTCGTCGCGCAGGTCGGCGGGCGCGCGCTGCGCGCCGCCGCCGTGCTCGCCGCCTTTTACGGGTTTGGCGCGGGGCTGCCCGTTTCGAGCATCTGGACGAGCATCGTCACGGGCGCGGCGGGGATCGCGCTGCAATGGGCGCTCGTCCCGCTCATCGTATTTTGGGTCGAACGCATGGCGGCAGGCAGGCATGACGGCTGATCTCATCCGCGCCAAAGCGCTTTTGAAGGATGACGTCACGTGCGCGCTCGTTGGCGGCGGGCGCGCCGTCACGAGCACGCAGCGGGGCGTAAAGCCGCTTTTAGCATGGCTCGGCGGCGACTACCGCGGCTTTGCGGCGGCGGACAAGGTGGTGGGGCGCGCGGCGGCGTTTTTGTATGTGCTGCTCGGCGTCTCGTCGCTGTATGCCGCCGTGCTCAGCGAGCCCGCGCTCGCGGTGCTGCGCGCGCACCATATCCCCGTCGAATACGATACGCTCGCGGCGCGCATCGTCGACCGCACGGGCACGGGGCTTTGTCCGATGGAATCGGCGGTGATGGGGGAGGACGACCCTCGCCGCGCGCGGAACAAGATCGAACAAACTTGCGCGCGTCTCGCCGCAAAAAATAACAACGTATAACAAAACGGGGTCAGCCCCGTTTTTTTGTGCAGACGCGCCGCTTTTTGCGGATGCCGCCGCGCATGAAAAAGCCGCCGCGATCGGGCGGCGGCGTCAAGTTGTGCAAAACGCTATTCCGAGGGGTTCATCAGATCGCACGCCTTCACGAGCATATTGGAGACGGGGAAGGCGGCGAGCACGCTGCATACGATATACAGGACCTGCGTAAAGGAGAGCGTCACGTTCCCCCAGCCCGTATACACGATCTCGCCGAGGAGG
>CALVPW010000103.1 GCA_944354085.1 uncultured Clostridia bacterium
CGAATAAAACATCGATACCGATCTCTTTGGTCCATGCCCTTATTTGAGCAAATTCCCGCGAAGAGATGGTCAATGCGATCTTCCTGTCCTCTTCGTACCGCCACGAGAGCGCATGGAACCCTTGCAAGAAGGCTTCCCCAACGCATACAAGCTCTGCGCCGTGTGCCTTCGCTTCCTTCATATAGCGCTGCATCTGTGAAAGATTGTGACGGATATCTCTGTCCACGATCCGCGCCGAGGCAAGTGCGATCTTCATACATTTCTCCCGAAAACAGTCATCTTACGGGCGGCACGCCATATGCAAGAGGTTTACGACGCTCTTTTGACGGCGATACGGCAGCTGCGGCGCAGTCTGCGGCGATGCGAGCGGGTGCGGTACTCGGGGAGTTCGCCCTTCCCGCGGCGCATCACCACGCAATAGGTGACGACGAGGAAGATGACCGCGGCGACCCATGCGACGGGATTGGACGTGCAGACGCCCGTAAAGCCCCATATCCGCACGAAGACGAGGGAGGCGAGCACGCGGCCCGCAAGCTCGGTCACGCCCGCAAAGGTGGTGACGGCGCTCCTGCCGATGCCCTGCAGCGTGTTGCGGTACACGAAGATCGCGCCGAGGAAGGGATAAAACGCGCACTGCCACAACAGGTATTGCCTGCCGTAGCCGATGATCGCATTGTAATTGCCCGCAACGTCCGCGCTCAGGTCGGCATTCAAAAAGAGACGCATGAGCGGCTCGCACAGCCCGACGGCGAAGGAAAATCCGATGACGGCGGACGCAAATACGTACACCATGCCCGCCAACACGCCGCGGCGGATGCGCCCGAATTCTCCCGCGCCGTAGTTTTGCCCCGCGTACGTCGCAAGCGCGGTGCCGAGCGCCGCGAACGCCTGATTGGCGATATTATCGATCTTGGATGCGGCAGTGTACGCCGTGACCGCCCCGGGGAGCGCGGCGTCTAGCCCGTTGAGCGCCGTCTGCTGCACGATGCAGCCGATGGCGGTGATGGAAAATTGCAGCGCCATCGGCAATCCGACGGCAAAATGCCCCATCGCAAGGCGGGTATCCCATTTGAAGTCGCTCCTGCGCGGGCGCAGCGCGGGATACCGATAGAGCGCGTACGCGAGGCACGCCCCGCCCGAAAGCAGCTGCGAGAGCACCGTTGCGATCGCCGCGCCGCAATAGTGCCACCCAAAGCCCACGATGAAAGAAAAATCCAGCCCCACGTTCAAAAGCGCGGCGAGCACCAAAAAGACGAGCGGCGTGCGCGAATCGCCCACCGCGCGCAAAAGTCCCGCCACGATGTTGTAAAAGACGGTCGCGCCGATGCCGCTGAAAATGACGAGCAGATACCAGTAGGCATAATCGTAATAGGCGGCGGGCGTCTGCATCAGGCGCAGAAGGGGCGCGGTGAGCGGCACGGCGACCGCCGTGACGGTGACGCCCACGAGGATGCACAGCAGATAGCTCATCCCCACCGCGCGGCGCATGCGCGCCTCGTCGTTCGCCCCGAACGCCTGCGCGACTTTTACCGAAAAGCCCGCCGTGAGCCCGTTGACGAACCCGAGCACGAGAAAGGTGACGGGCCCCGTCAGCCCCACGCCCGTGAACGCCGCCGCGCCCACCGTGTTGCCGACGATGATGGTATCCGCCATGTTATAGAGCTGCTGGAACACGCACCCCACGAACACGGGAAGCGCAAACAACAGAATGAGCTTGAAGGGACTTCCCTTCGTCAGATCTTTCATACCGTATCCTGCCCGCTGCAACCACTTTGCAGCCGCATGATATTATAGTCGCTTTCCCTTAAATAGCAAGCGTTTTCGGCAAAAGAAAATTGATCTTTCCTGAGATTTTTTTGACGATTTGAAAACTCCCCTTTTGCCTGCGCGCCGCGCGCGCCCACAGCTCCCGCAAAGCAGCCGCCACGTCACGCAAGCGACGCCTCGAAGGCGCATAAAAATCGTTCGGCGGCGTCCGCAACGCGGTCGCGCACGTCAGCGATCTCGTTGGGTTCGATATCCTCCCGCGCATATGTGCGCGCCGCCTCGCGCAGATAGAGCGCGTCGGCAAGGCTGCCGTACGCCGTGCGCTCTTCCCCGACGCGGCGGCAGCCGTTGATCACATAATTGCCGAGGTATACTGTAAGGGAAAAATACGAACCACGTCTTTGGCGGCATCTTTTCGGCATCTTTTTGCTCATCTTCCTTGCAATACCTCGGTATAGCTGCGTCATCTTCGCGAAAATCTGACGCGAAAATCTTCTCGCCAAAGATGCAAAGCAATCAAAAGCAGTTTATTTTGCGGTCAGCCGCGGCGAAAGGCGCCGCGCGTGCCGCGTGGCACGGGCAAGCCTTTCAACAATGGATCACCGCAAAATGGACGCTTTTGATCGGGTCCGTATTGCTCCCTTACAGTATTCCATTTGCAGCAAACGCGCCCATGCTTTTTTCGTGAATCTGACAGCGATCCTGTGTTGTTTTTTCATACGTTTCTCCTTTGCGCGTCTTTTGCAACATGTTTTTTAACTTTTCTATAATGATAAAATAGCTATTTTCGCGCATATTTATTATATCATATGCCCATCACAAATAACAACTTCCCGCGCCGTCGACGATGGTCGAAGCATGGGAAGATTTGTCGAATTTTCGTATGACGGATATGCGTGCAAACTCCAAGATCTTTACTTCGGCAAAATTCAAAGAAGTGTTCCTGTCGCTGGCGGACGAACTCGACTGCAAGCACTCGGAAGTACCCGCGCGGCTCGGGATCAGCTACAACATCTACTTTTACATCTGCGAGCTCGGCAAACTTCCGCGCCCGCAGGTCCTGGCGCGCATCGCGGATGCGTTCGGCTGTTCGGCGGACTACCTGTTGGGACGCACGCAGGTCAACTGCTTTGTCCCCGCCAAAACGCGGCGCACGTTTTCCGAGCAGCTGGCGGCGCTCAAAGAAAAATACGGCAAGACCGATTATGCGATCGCAGCGCGCCTGCACGTTTCGACGGGATACCTGACCAACTGGCGCAAGAAAAACTATACCCCTTCCTGGGAGAATCTGATCGTTTTGAGCGAGATCTTCGATACCTCGCTCGACTATCTGCTGGGCAGGACGGACGACGACGCGCCCTATCCCGTCGACCCCGATTGGAACTGACGCGTTTCGACGGCGTTCGGCACCCTTTTTTGCCCGCCGCCGAAGCGTTGATAAGTTTATGCGCAAAGGGTATTGACATCCCACCCCGTATGTGGTATAATCGTTTGGATAGAAATTTGATGAGGTAACCATATGATCGAATATGCTTTGAAAGCTCTGACCGCGGACGAACTCTCGTTCAAAGTCAACCCCGTAAAGGCGACGCCCGATACCAAGTTTGAGATCAAGCCCTTCTTCTCCCGCCAGATCAGGCACGTCAACGAGAATCCCAAGATCAACATCGTCGTTTTGGAGTGCAAGATCGAGAGCACCGAAGAATCCCCCAAGCCGTTCAACCTTTTGGCGCGCTTTGTAGGCGTGTTCGAGGTGCAGAACATGGAGACGGACGAAGACAAGCGCATTTTCGCCATCAACGCGACGGAGACCATCTTCCCCTACCTGCGCGCAGCCGTCACCAACCTGACGGCGGACGCCCTCGTCAATCCTTTGACGCTGCCCGTCGTTTCGGGCGCGACGCTCTT
>CALVPW010000104.1 GCA_944354085.1 uncultured Clostridia bacterium
CTGCATCGGCGTCGCCGTAAAATAGCGCGCGTAATACTGCATGCAGAGCTGCCGCCCCATCTCCACGAACCGCGCAACGCCCTCCGCATTGTCGGCGGAGAGCAGCAGGCGGCAGATATCCTCGTTCTTTTCGAGCAAGGCAAAGAGCACGCGGCAGGCGCGGCGCACCGAGCCGACGGCGTCCGATTCTTCGAGCGCATCTTTGAGCGTCTTTGTGAATTGTTCCAAAAGCTGCGTTTCCAGCTTCTCGTTGAGATCGTACACGTCCGAAAAATGCGCGTAGAACGTGCCGCGCCCCACCCCCGCCCGCTCGCAGAGCTCGCGTACGGTGATCTTACGGAGCGGCTTTTCCGCCCGCAGCGCCAAAAATGCGTCCACGATCATGCGGTGCGTCAGCCGCACCCTCAGATCGCCTCCGCGATGGTCAATCTGCATCGACGTGTCCCCCTTCCGAACATTTTTGAACAAGGTGTACGATATCGTACATGCGCACGATAGCTGAACTGCGCGTTTTTGAAAAAGCGTGTTATACTATAAGTGAGGAAAGACCCTCGGCGGTGATACGGATCCCGCAAGGAACAAATGCGCGTTTTCGGCACATCTTCCTTAGCGTATTATACCACACCGCGCAAGATTTTGCAAGAGGGAGGCGAAAAGCAATGAAAAAGATATACCTGATCACGGGCGGCGCGGGGCATTTGGGCAGCACGCTCTGCTTAAAATTACAGGAACGGGGCGAACGCATCCGCATTTTGGCGATGCCGAACGAAAATACCGCCTTTGTGGAACGGACGGGCGCGGAGATCATGCGCGGGAACGTGCTCGACCGCGACAGCATGCGCGCGTTCTTTATCCTCCCCGAAGGGTACGAGGCGCAGCTCATACATTGCGCAGGCATCGTCGATATCGGCGGGGCGGAAAATCCCGCCACCGAAAAGGTGAACGTGGAGGGCACGCGCAACGTGATGGAGCTCAGCCGCGCGGCGGGCGTACGGAAGATCGTATATGTATGCTCGGTGCACGGACTGCCCGACATTCCGAAGGGACACGTAAAGCGCGAGATCGACGTGTTCTATCCCGAAAAAGTCGACGGCGCTTACGCCAAGAGCAAGGCACGCGCCGCCAATCTCGTGCTCGGGATGGCGCGCGAAGGGCTGCCCGCCGTGGTGGTGCTCCCCTCCGGCATCATCGGACCGTATGCGGGCAAAGGCAACCACCTCGTACAGATGGTGAAAAACTACCTCGAAGGCAGGCTCCCCGTCGTGATCAACGGCGGCTACGACTTTTCCGACGTGCGCGACGTGGCGGACGGCATCCTGGCGGCGCTCGAACGCGGCAGGACGGGCGAGAGCTACATCCTCTCGGGCGGGTATTACGAAGTGCCCGAGATGCTCCGTCTGCTGCGCGAGGCGACGGGCGGCAGGCGCTTCGGCGTCGCGCCCACGTGGATGGCGAAGATCGCCGCGCCCCTTTCCGAGTTCGTTGCCAAAAAACGGGGCAGGAAGCCCCTCTTTACCGCCTATTCGCTGCGCGTTCTGCACGAAAACGGGCGCTACTCGCACGACAAGGCGACGGCGGAGCTCGGTTACCGCCCGCGCGACCTCTTCGATACCCTTCGCGATACCGCCGCATGGCTCATCGAATCGGGCGAAGTCAAGCCCAAAACGGCTGCGCACCGCAAATGCCGCGCCAAGAGACGGCGCGCCAAAGCACGCGGATAACGCACGCACCGCTGCGCATATGCGCAGCGGCGCTCTTTTTGCGTGTAAAAAGACGGACGCATGGTCCGTCTTTTTTGAGTGCTTATACGGTATAGTACTGCCACAAAAAGATGGCGGCGATCGCAATGAGGACGAGCCCGACGACAAGGATGTAGACAAAGCTCTTCTTTTTCTCCTGCTTGGCTTCGCGGTAGTCGTAGTACGTTTTGTACTTGCGCGTCACCTTGGAGGAAAGCAGGGTACTGAAAAACAGCGATACGGCGTATCCGAGCATGTAAAAGACGCCGCCGTTGCTCGCGAGCACGATGCATCCGATGCATACGAGCACCACGCCCGCAACGAAGAACGCATCGCACCAGATCTGCATCGCGTCTTTGAGCTCCGCCGCAAACACGTTCTTGGCGAGCACGATCGCGAGCACGATCAAAAGCCCGACGACCGTCGTGATGAGGTAGCGGAGAAAGGTCTTCATTCTACGCCGCGTTCCGCCTTATATTTTGCAAATTCGGCATCGTTGCAATAGATGAAGTGCCCCGGAACGAGTTCGCGCATCGAAGGCAGATCCACCGAATAATCGTGTTCCGCAAGCGGATTGTACGTGATACGGCGGCGCTGCTTCTCGTACTGCGGATCGGGCAGCGGGATGGCGGAAAGCAGCGACTTCGTGTACGGATGCATGGGATGCTCGAACAGTTCGTCCGAAGGCGCGAGCTCCACCATCTTGCCGAAGTACATGACGCCGATCCTGTCCGAAAAGTATTTGATGACGGAAAGGTCGTGCGCGATGAACAGCACCGTGATGCCGAGCTCCGCGCGCAGATCGTTCAACAGGTTGATGACCTGCGCCTGGATGGAGACGTCGAGCGCGGAGACGGGCTCGTCGGCGATGATGAGATCGGGCTCCATGATGACCGCGCGGGCGATGCCGATACGCTGACGCTGCCCGCCCGAGAATTCGTGCGGGTACCTGCCCGCGTGCTCGCGGACGAGCCCGACTTTTTCGAGGATGCCGTACACTTTCTCGTCGATGTACGCCTTGTCCTTGATCCCGTGGATGATGAGCCCTTCGGCAATGATGTCGCGCACCGTCATGCGGGGATTGAGCGAGGCGATGGGATCTTGGAAGATCATCTGGATGCGGTTGACGATACGCTCGTGCGCGGCGACGCGCAGCTTATCGGCGTATTCGCGGGCGAGCTTCTTCCTTTCCGTCTCGTCCGTGCAGGCGGCGAGCGCCTTGTCCCGTTCCTCCCGGATGGCAGCCATCACGCGGCGGGCGTGATCGCGGTCGCAATACTTTTGATCGTGAACGGCGGCAGCTTTTTCCTTGCGGTTATACGCCACCGTTTCGGCGCAGCGCATGCCCGCCTCTTCGCTCAGACGGCGGTATTTTTCCTCCGCCTCGGCTTTGTCGGCGCCGCCTGCGATCTCTTCCTCGCACTGTTTTTTGAATGCGGAAAGCTGCGCCCGATACGTTTTTTGCGCCTCTTTGATGGCGTTTTTGTAAGAACGGGTGCCCGCGCAGATGCGCTGATCCTTAAAGTAAACGCTGCCGCTCGTGATGTCGTACAGTTTGATGATGGATCTGCCCGTCGTCGTCTTGCCGCAGCCCGATTCGCCGACGAGACCGAACACTTCACCCTTTTTGACCTCGAAGCTCACGTCGTCGACGGCTTTGAGTTCGCGCCCCGCGCCCATCTTAAAGTATTGGCAGAGGTGCTCGACCCGCAGCAAAACTTCTTGATCGTTTTCTTTGATTTCCATGTCGGTCACCTCCTACTTATTTTTCGGGCGTTTCGGGCGCCTTTTTGGTGCGCCGCTTTTTGGGCGCCGCTTCCTTGGGCGTATCCGCGGGCGCCTCTTTCGCCTCGTCGGGCGCCTTTTTGGCGCGCCGCTTTTTGGGCGCCGCCTCCTTGGGCGCATCCGCGGGCGCCTCTTTCACCTCGTCGGGCGTAGCCGCAGGGGCGGGCGCCATGCGCGCTTTCATCCTGGCGATACGCTCGGTCACGGACTTGGGCGGATCGATCTTGGGCGCATCGGGATGCAGCAGCCACGTTGCCGCATAGTGCGTATCCGAGATACGGAACATGGGCGGCTGCTGTTCGAAATCGATCTTGAGCGCGTACTTGTTGCGTTCGGCAAAGGCATCGCCCTTGGGCGGATAGATCATGTTGGGCGGCGTGCCGGGGATCGCCTCGAGCTTCTCTTTGGTGTCGAGGTCGGGCATCGACGAGAGCAGCGCCCACGTATAGGGATGGGCGGGCGAATAGAACACGTCGTCGGCGGTGCCGATCTCCACGATCTTGCCCGCGTACATGACGGCGACGCGGTCCGCCATGTTCGCCACCACGCCCAGATCGTGCGTGATGAAGATGACGGAGAGCTGGCGCTCCTGATTGACGCGGTTGATGAGTTCGAGGATCTGTGCCTGGATGGTCACGTCGAGCGCCGTCGTGGGCTCGTCGCAGATGAGGATATCGGGATTGGCGGAAAGCGCGATCGCAATGACGATACGCTGCCGCATGCCGCCCGAAAATTCGAAGGGATACTGGCGGTAACGCTTGCGCGGTTCGGGGATACCGACCTCCTCCAACAGTTTGAGGGCGCGCGTTTTCGCCATCGAACGGGTGACTTTGTACGCCACGTCCGAAGCCTTTTGTTTGAGCCAATCGACCATATCGACGGTGCGGCGGTCAAAATCGACCGTTTCGCTGCCCGCGATCTGCTTTCTGAAATCTTCCGCCACGCGGACGATCACGGAGACGATCTCTTCGGACGCCTCGGGAAGGTCGACGAGCTTTTTATCGGCGACGACATAGTCGGGCGTTTTGCCGCGGGCGACTTTTTTATCGTACGCCGCCATCTGACGGGCGTAGCGCTTTTCTTCCTTCTCATTGCGGACGATCCCGTCGAAATACTGGGAGATCGCCGACTTCAAGCTCGTGGCAAAGGTATAAGCGCTGTTGTCTTTGACGATCTCCAGACGGTCGATACCCGCTTCCACGGCGTCGATCATCTCTTTCGCGGCGATGGCGACGGCTTTTTTATCGAGCTCAGCCGCGGTGAACACGGGTTTGAACTGTTCGATGACTTCGAGCGCAAACTTCTTCTTCTCGGTCGCCGTCTTGTGCGAATAGACGAGCCCCTCTTTGGCGAGGGCGATAAAATCGAGCATGAAGCGCTCGTCGAGCACCTTGCGCATATGCGCGTTGAGTTCGGCAACGGGCATATCGGGCAGCGTCTTGTCGACGAAGGTGAGATAATACCCCATCGCAAAGAAGTTGGGCTTTTCGAAGGCGAGCGCCTCCGAAAGGATATCGCGCACGTTCGTAAGGCGGCGGGAGATCTCCGCGTCGTCGAACTTGGCTTTTTCCGCCTGCTTGTGCAGCAAGAGATACACGTTGCGCTTGACGATGGTGAGGACGGGTTCGCGCGCGAGCGATCTGAGCGCTGCGACCTCCCCTTTGAGCTCGTCGGCGCGCTGCCATACGACGTAGCGTTCGATCGCGTCGAGCGCCTGACGGCAGATGGCACGCACGTCGGAAACGAGGGCGTTCGCCGCATGTTTTTCGATCTCGAAGACGAGGTCGTCGATGGCTTTGACGGCGTCCGTCGCAGCCTCGTGCGCGCGGTTATAGGCGTTTTCGAGCGCAAGATGGCAGCACTCGAATTTATTGAACGCCTTGCATTTTTGGGTGTTTTCCGCATCGTTGCCGCGGGCGGCGTTCATGGCGAGATTCAGCCGTTTGAGCGTGCCGTTGAAGTCCTTGCGCGCCTCGCGCTGGGAGAGCCTGCCCTTGATGAGCATCGCCTCCGTCATCTGCTTGCCCACGCGCATGATGGGATTGAGCGAGGAGAGCGGATCCTGGAAGATCATGGCGATCTTGTCGCCGCGGATACGGTGGAAATCCTCCTCCGAGATCTTCATGAGGTCCTGCCCGTCGTAGACGATCTCGCCGCCTTCTTTGATGGCGTTCGCCGCCAAAATGCCGAGCATGGCGCGCGTCGTGACCGACTTTCCCGAGCCGCTCTCGCCGACGATGGCGAGCGTCTCGCCCTTGTACAGTTTGAAGCTGATATCGCGCACCGCCTGCACTTTGCCGTTGGCGGTACGGAAGGAAATGCGGAGGTTGTTGACCTCGAGCTTGACTTCCTTCTCCTGATTCGTCTGTTCCATATCAGTCCTCCGAGCCTCTCAGCGACGGGTTGAACGCATCGCGCAAGCCGTTGCCGAACAAGTTGAAACTCAATAGCAACAGCGCGAGGAACACCGACGGGAATGCAATGATGTGCGGATACGACGTCAAGAACGGCTGCCCGTTGGCAAGCAGCGTACCAACGCTCGTAAGATCGCCCGATGACAGACTGATGATCCCGAGGTACGAGAGGTTGACTTCCGAATAGATCATCGAAGGGATGATGAGCGCACAGCTTGTGACGAGCGTACCCAACGCATTCGGGAAGATGTGCTTCCAGATGATGCGCCTGTCTTTGGCGCCGAGGGTGCGCGCCGCCAAAACGTATTCCTGATTTTTATAGCGGTAGAACTGCATACGCGTGGTATGCGCCATGCCGATCCACCCCGTTAGGAAGAATGCCAGGAACAATATAAGTATCGTACTCGATCCCTGCATGTGCAGCTTCAAAAGCGTGATGACGATGACGCTTGGCACCGCAGCAAGGATATCTGCGACACGCTCCATAACGATATCGACTTTCCCGCCGTAGTAGCCTTCGATCGAACCGTAGATCGCGCCGACGACCAGATTGACCGCCGCCACGATGATCGCAAAGATAAACGAGAATCGCGCGCCCGAAGCAAGGCAAGTGAAGATATCTTGTCCGAGCTCCGTGGTACCGAACAAAAAGCTCGGTTTTGTGATCCCGTCTTGGAGTACGTACGTATGATTGTAGATATAGTACTCGTAATAATTGACGCGAACTTCGTAGCCTGTATCCGTACGGCGAGCATAGTTATAGTAAGTCACTTCGCCGTCTTCGAGAAAACCGTCTTCCCCTTCGATGCGTACCCGAGACGTATACCCGTCCGTCGCCTCTTCCGTAGCGAGGCGAGTGGAATATACGGGAATGATATCCCCGTTCTTGTCGTATACGATCTCCGTACCGCCGTTGCGGACGCGCGTACGGTAATAATAATTTGCATCGTTACGGGCAGCCGATGACGACGGTCTGCTCGTAAGAGGGATGGTCGGATAGATGACCTGGATACCTGTTTCGTCCTGATACTGCTGGATGCTCTTGTACGCTTCTTCGTTGATGCGCAGATACACGCAGCCCATCGAATGATAACTGTCAAGGCGGAAGGTGTACATTTCGTTATCGACAGTGTACTCCTGATTTTTGACGGCGTTGTGCCCCGTCTCCTCGCCCATATAGTAATAATAATCGAAGGTCTGTTTGTTCAAGGTACGCGGTTCACAACCGTCCCAGAAAGTCGTATTCGCAAACAACTCATTCTTAGGCAGCGTATAGCGATAGTACGTATCGTTATACGAAACGGCATACGGCGTACAGAAGGGCGCAATTACCGCATACAGCACCAACAAAATAATGATGACGGCACCGACGATGGAGCCCTTGTTCTTACAGAAGCGGCGGAAAGCATCTTGGAAATAACCAACAGCTTTCGTTTCGAGCTTTTTATCGTGCGACATGTCGCGCGAGTCGGCAAACTCGAATTTTTCCTTCGGGATGTTTTCGTACGTATTTTCCATATCACCTTGCCCCCATTCGGATCCTCGGGTCGATAAACCCGTAACTGATATCGACGATGATACCCGCCAACAGTCCTACGAGCGTATAGAAGCCAGAAAGCAGCAAAAAGAAGTCATAGTCAACGACGGTGATCGACGTGAGGTACAATCTGCCGACGCCCGGAATAGAGAAAATATTCTCGATGATCATCGAACCGCTCAAAACGGCAACGAATTCGCTCAAAATTGCCGGGAAGATGGGCACCATCGCATTGCGCAGCGCGTGCCGCAGCGTCGCCTGTCCGCGGGTCAAGCCCTTGGTGCGCGCGAGCAGCATGAATTCGCTCGTCAATACCTCGGTGAGCTCGGCGCGGGTAAACCGCGCATACCCCGCAATCGACCCCAGACACAGCGAGAAGACGGCGGGCAGCATGCTTACGAACATTTCGGGCGAGAAATAATCGGTACCCGTCTCCATCATCAGCGGGAACAGCTGCAGCTTGAAGCAGAACACATACTGAATGAGGAACGCATACACGATAGAAGGCACCGCAATGAGCAGCATGACCAAAGTCGAAATGACCTGATCCTGCCACTTGTTCTTTTTGAGCGCCGCAAAAATGCCAAGTCCCAATCCGATCGGCACACCGATGATCGTGGAATATACGTTGATCAACACGGTCGGAGGCAGACGCGAAACAAACGCATCCCAAACGGGCTGATTGACATATCCGGGCATATTGACGCCAATACCGAAGTCCCCTTCCGTAAAAATACGCTTGAGATAACTGAACAGCTGAACCATGATGGGATCGTAGTACCCGCGCGCGCGCAGGTTTGCCTCGATGAGTTCACGGTCCGTGCCCAGCCCCGAGCTGATCGGAATGGGCAAAAGTTTGATGAGAACGAAGCACATGAACATGATCACGCAGAACGTAAAGATCATGAGCCCGATTCTCTTCAAAATGTATTTGAACATATACATTTTGGTGCTTCTCCTTAACGTGGTATATATAACCAATAAACAGCGAGGATGGTTTGGATCCCCGCTGTTTACGGTCGTTACAAAATGTTACCTGCGAGAGATAAGAATACCTCGATTAGTACTTATAATTGAGTTCGCCGTTCTCTTCGCAGAATGCTTTCCACTCCGCATCGTCGAAGTTATAGCTCATGTACTGTACGCCGCCGTAGCCAACGAAGGTATTGTAATCGTAGCTGACATACTCCACTTTGTAACCCATAAGGCTTGCGGTGTAACGGCTGTACACGGGGATGCCCCAATAGCTTTCGAGCACTGCGGTCTCTTCTGCCGCAAGGATCGCAAGCTTATCTGCCGTAGGATAAGCCGAGAAGTTATACTGTGCGGGAGCAGCCGACTCGCTGGCTTCCGTTGCGAGACCCTGCACCGCGGCATCCCACTGATACAGCGTCATCTCAAGATCGTCGTATGCGGGCATATTGTTATCGGGATCGCCTGCGATATCGAGCGTCAGTTTGACCGAGGCGGGATCCCAGCCCTGCGCCCATCTGTTCACCTGAGAGATCTGCGATGCGCCGAACAGATAGTAAGGGTTGAAAGGAGCATTGCCCCACGCGCTCATGCAGATATCGAACGCGCCGTCCATGAACTGCGTGCTCCATGTGGAAGCGTCCATCGTGAAGTAGGTGATCTCGATCATGTTCTCAAGATCGGTGCCCTTCGTCGCTGCGTTGAACGCATCCTGCAGCCAAGTTTTAAGACGTTCCTGACGCGCCGTCTGCTCGGTGATACCATAGGTCAGCGTGATCTTGTCGCCCTTCTTGTAGATACCGGCGGCCACAGCCTGATCGTATGCATCCTGCATAAGTTCGCGTGCAAGCTCAAGATTGTAACCGGTAAGCGAAGCCTCTGCCTCTTCAACGTCGTCATACTCAACGCCGCCGACGACCCAGTTGCCTTCTTCGTTCTTGGTCGCGCCGTACGCTTCGAGAAGCGCCTCGCGTGCCTGCGTCGTATCGCGGTACACACCGCCGTTTTCCACGTCGTGATAGTACAGATCGTTCAGATACCCGAGAGCAGGCTGGCTGCTGGGATCGTTCACGGCGCAGAAATCGTCTCTGTCAACGGAGAGCGAAAGCGCCTGACGGAACGCCGCGTTGGAGAGCATGTCGTTGCCTTTGCGGTCATCCGTCAACAGGTTGGAAGACTGCAAATTAATGCAGAACGTTGCCGTATCGGGCGTGAAGTACGCACGGTTGGTGTTTCTGTAATCGCCCATGACCGTGGTATCGAGGCTGACGCCGTCGAGCTCGCCAAGCTGGAATGCCTGCCATGCCGTGTTCCATTCAGCGATGTAACGAACGAAGATCGTATCCGTCTGGAACGTATTGGCATACTGATCGAGCCCATAGCCATACCAATTGGTGTTGCGGGACAGCGTGTAGGAGACCTGGTTCTGGAAGTCGGTCAGCTTATAAGGGCCCCAGCTGGGGATCTTGTCCACGGAACCCGTTGCATAGGTGTTCGTGTACAGACCGCCTGCCGTCGAAGGAGCGACTTCGCACGCTTTCCACACGTCTTCTTTGACGAGCGGGAAGCCCTGCAGATAGTAAGCCGCCTCGTAGGTCAGGTTGCCGTTCGCATCCACGGGATGAATGGTGTTGTCGATGATGATATCAAGCTCATACTTGCTGTTCGCGCGATAGCCCACATCTTCCCAATCGACTTCGGGATAGGTGTAGAACACGTACATATAGCCGATGACGTCCTCTCTCGTCTCTTCCCACGCAGGGTCATACGTGATGACGTCTTCAAGAAGGTCGAGCGATTCGTCGGTCACGGGCACGTTGCCGTCTTCGTCGGCGAGTTCCTGCAGCTTTGCATACGCGGTCTGATCGAAATAAGAACCATACACCGCAGGATCGGCTGCTTCGTTAAAGGTATAGCCGCCGAGCCAACCCAAAGGCGAATCCAAAGCGATATAGCAATCCTGCCCGCCAAGCTTGTAGGTATTGCCGCTCTTTGCAAGCTCGCCGTACACATGGCCGATGTTGCTGTTATCAAAGAAACCTTCCTGCCCCTGCATGACGTAATTCTGGGCATTGTGGATGATGTAGTTGCCGCTGTAATAGTTCGCCGCCTGCTCGAACAGGTACTTGGGCGAAAGCTGCTGCTGCATCGTGAAGACGAAGTCCTCTGCATCGATGGGCGTACCGTCGTCCCATGTGAGATCTTCGCGCAGCGTGATACGGAACGCCTGACCGCTAGTTGCCTCTGCCTTAACGCCATACTTACCGGCATACTCTTCCGTCACGTCTTCGAGCTTGGTCGCAGCCGAATAATTCACGCTGTACCCGCCGGGGACAATGTTCCCATCCGCATCATACTGATAGTCGAACTCATAGAAAGAGCTCTGCAGATAACCGTATCCATCCGCGTCTGCCGCGTCCGACGTCATAACATCCGTCCAAACGGAAGGCAGCTGCCCGGTATACGTATTGTAGGTGTACTGTTTCTCATCTTCCCAACCGGTACGTTCTCTCTTTTCGATGTTGTACTGTTTGGGACCGCACGCCGTCAACCCGACAGCCATGGAACAAGCCAAGACTGCAGAAGTTGCGACCGTAGCAATTCTTTGCCACTTCTTTGCCATTTTATCCTCCACAAAATTTGTAAAAATTGTTAAGAGTTCGGTACACGCCCTCCCCAAGCGGTGCATACCTCTCTTCTAACCGAGATCTGTTCGCGGCACTCGACCGTGCGCGCGATGAACGTGACCGTTCCTATAATGACTGCGAATAGTTTACCACGCCATCACGGGTTTGTCAAACAAAAACCCCCAAACCGACATATTTTTTTGCCCGCAATTCATTAAAATAATTTATTCCCACTATAATTTTTGTAAATATACATTAGACTATGCATAACGCACTTTTCTACCCTCGGCGCCCTCCATTGCCCTCGGCGCCCGCTATTGCCCTTGGCGCCCTCCTCGGAGGGAGCTGGCGAGCGTAAGCGAGACTGAAGGAGTTCTCGGCGCCCCCCTCGGAGGGAGCTGGCGAGCGTAAGCGAGACTGAGGGAGTTACTCCCACCGTCTGCGCGGCGGTGCCGCGCAGCCACCTCCCTCACGGAGGGAGGCAAGGGTGTTCTACGCAGCGCCCGCCACAGTTCTCGGCGCCCTCCTCGGAGGGAGCTGGCGAGCGTGAGCGAGACTGAGGGAGTTACTCCCACCGTCTGCGCGGCTGTGCCGCGCAGCCACCTCCCTCTAAGAGGGAGGCAAGCTACTCCCACCGCCCCTTTCGGGGCACCTCCCTCAAAGAGGGAGGCAAGGGAAGCCGCATTGACAAAAAAACGGCGGCAAAAAAGCCGCCGCATATCCCGCGCCCCGCATCATACAAACGCAAGCACGAGCCCGAACACCACAATGAGCGCATACAGCGCGCCGAACAAGATTGCGACCGTCTTTTCCTTTTTGCTGAACGAACGGTATTTGCGCTTGCCGACCTTCTGCGTCATGACTTCCCACTCCGTCTCGTACAAATTGACGGCGAGATCGCGTTCGATGCCCGTTATGATCTTCATTTTACTTGAATTGAGATCGGCGTACGAATTGAGCAGCGACAGCCACGAAAAGCAGATGACAAATCCGATGACCGCGGCGAACACGGAGATGAGAAAGCTGACTTTTACGACGCCGAACAAAACGGGCAGATCGTTGACGGCGCACAGGATGGAGACGATCGCTCCCAAAAGCACCGAATTGAGCGTCACGTAAAAACTGTTCACCGATTGCTTGCGCTTGACGAGATCCTCCGACGACTGCACAAAGATCTTGTACTGTTCCATGAGCGTCGCCCTGTCCGAAAAATTCTTGGCGGGAAGATACTTCATCGTATCCTGCACGTCGCCTTCGATCAGACCGCCGATGGAAGCGTCGTCCGCCATCGTCACGAAGCGTTTCCCTTTGCCGAAGACGATCTCCCCTTCCGCTTCGCCGGGAGCCGCCGTCTTGTTCTCGACATAGCGTTCGAGCGAAGCGTTCACCGCACACGCGGCGTCGAGCTTATACACATAAAACGTCTTGCGTTCGCGGATGGCGATCGAGATCTCCTTTTCGATATTCTCGCTCCGCGCGGACGCCGTTCCCACAACGTAGATGATCTTATCCGCCTGCCTGATCTTGGCGGTCGCATCGTCGAGCCAGTCCTCCTGATTGCCGTTTAGCACGATGAACTTTGCGCCGTCGTACCGCTGCGACCAATCGTTGACGAGCGGCGCAACGCGCTCCGCCCAATCCGCACCCGAATGAATGATGAAGTACGTCATATGCTCCCTCCTTCCCATGTGTTTCCCGCGTTGGATATC
>CALVPW010000105.1 GCA_944354085.1 uncultured Clostridia bacterium
GGGCATTTGCCCGCCGCCGTTCGTGTTGTAACCAAATAAAAGAGATTTGAGGGTGGAGGCGTTTGCGCAAGCAAACGGTTTGCGTAGAGAGCCAAAAAAAACAGGCACGGGCGCAAACGGCACAGCCCTGCGGGCTGTGCACCGGGGCGCGCCGCCAAAGGCGCTGATCCCTTTCTCTGCGCCATGTTGAAACTCTAATTTGTCTCGAACGGAAATAGTCGTTTGAGAGTAAAATTGGAGTAAATAATCACCTTTTATGCTTATACAACAGCATGAAGGGTGATTTTTCTTTGTCCCGATGGGCGAAGATGATAGGATATCAACGAGACACTCGCCCAAATAGAAATGAGGCAAACTGAAATGCTCGAACTGCTCCGCGAAAAAAGGGCGGGAAGAGTTTCCGATCAAGAGTATAACGAACGAGGCGCGCTGATTGAAAAAGCGATACAGGAGTTAACTGAAAGGCGGGTGAAACTCGAAAGTAAATCAAATACGGCAAAACCGGCAATGAGGAGGGTGGATCAGATAGCAAAAGCCCTAAATGATGTGGGGAGCCTGGATGAGTATAACTTAGAGATATTCCGTGCAATCGTCGAAAATGTGGCGGTGAGAAATACATATACCCTGGACTTCCACCTTAAGGTAGGCATAGTCGAGAGCATAACAATTACCCGAAAATAAGAGTCGCCGACCGTAGAAAAAAAGGACTCCTCGAAGGAAGCCCCTTTGAAATGTTCATTGTGCGGACATGGCTGCAACGATACTCCGCATAGCGCCTTGCAGCGTTGATTTTTGTCACACGCTCAAACGTGCCGAAAAAGGCGTTGGAATTGACCTCGCCCATCAGCTGTTATCCGCGGGCTGATTTATTGTCGTTCTGTTCCGATGAAGCAGGCGCGTCACTCGATCGTGGTTTCCGCCAGGAACCTGATCTCCACCAGCGAATTCCCCGCCCCGCCGCCTGCGCCGTCGCTTTCATAATCATACAAAATGACGGAAACGGGAAGACTGATCCCCATGGGCTGGGCGACATCCGGAACATGCATCCCAAAATACTCCCTTACGCCGTTCCAGGAAGTCGCAAAACTTGCGTTGCCGCTCCAATTTTCGCCCGACAGCATTTCGCTCGACAGCACCGTTCCGTCCCGACCCGGGGAAGTATCGGTGCACATATAGCGATATTCCTTGCCGTCGGGGGCAGAAAAGACCACTTCGACCTCATCGCTCTTGCTCCCCACGGCGACCGTCGCGCCTTCCCACTCGGCATAGATGCCGCGCTCCTGCACGACGGTATCGATATATGCCATGAACGCTTCGGGACTTGCTTTGTCGTCTTCCTGCAAACCTCCGAGAATATCGTAGTTATCACATTCAACGGTATAGTCCCAATCGATCTCGTCAAAATACTTTTCGATCAGATCGCCGACGGGAGTTTCCGACTCCCCGTCGGCATACCCCGCACCCGTCTGCCCGTCCCAATCGACGGGCATGGTTTTCCCCGTGAACGTGACCGTCTTACCATACAAAGGGGTGCTAACTAATCTCCCCCCGCATCCGACGGACAACAGCAACACGGAAGAAAGCATCAACGTGCCGATGACGGTAATTACAACTTTTTTCATACATGCCATCCTTATCCGCCCTCTCCTTCCGAGAAGGCAACCTGATATTAGGGACATTATAACATACATCGCACGGTTTGTCAAGATTTTATAGTTTCACCCTTTGAAAACGGGCGTTTTTGAGACCTTTTGTAGTCTTGCGCCATGTGTGAATAATACGAACTCTTTTTCGGAGTTCGTATTATTTTTTGCCCTCGATTTCTTCGGTGCCGTTATCCGATTAAAATAAGCCTCTCGAATTTGCTTTTTCGGGCGGAGAAATTTTTGCGGCGGCGCGGATGCCGCTTCGCATTTATTTGACTTTCGCGCGCAGACATTTTATAATAATTATTATATGGAAAGGAAAACGAACATGCACAAGGGGAAAAAGATCGCGGTCCTCGGCATTTTGTCGGGGCTGGGGCTTGCCGCGTTCCTCTTGGAGAGCCTGATCCCCATGCCGCTCCCCGGTGCAAAGCTCGGGCTCGCAAACATCTTTTCCCTGTTTGCCATGCTCTTTTTCGGGCTGCCCGAAGCGCTCGCCGTGGTCGTGGTGCGCACCTTTTTGGGGAGCCTGTTCGCAGGCAATCTTTCCATGCTCATGTACAGCCTGACGGCGGGCGTTCTTTCGGCTGCCGCGACACGCGTTTTGCTGTTCGCACTCCCCCACGTCAGCCTCGTTGCCGTCTCGGCGGCGGGCGCCGTCATCCACAATCTCGTACAGCTCTTCGTATACTGCGCCCTGACGGGCACTTTGCTGCTCGCCGCATACGCGCCCTACCTGTGTTTGATGGGCGCGGCGGCAGGCACGGCGGTCGGGCTCATCGCCGTATATACGCTCAAATCGTTGCCCGCTTCCCTGTTCGCGGCGCAGCGTCATAAGGAGGATAAAACGTGAAAGCCATCAAGGGAAAGCCTTTTTTCCGCGGCGTACGCCTTGCGGGACATAAGGTGACCCAACATTTGAAAGCGGAATGTCTGCCGCCCGTCGCGGAGGTATGTATCCCCCTCCGCCAGCATTTGGGCGCGCCCGCAGTGCCGCTCGTCGAAAAGGGACGGCACGTTAAAAAGGGTGAATGCATTGCCGCGGCGCAGGGATCTGTTTCCGCCAACGTCCATGCGAGCGTGGCGGGCGCAGTCGTCGCCGTAGAAGACCGCCCCGACGGAAAGGGCGGGATGCAGCCCGTCGTCGTCATCCGCGCGGACGACACGCAGGAAACGCAATATCTTGCGCCGCTCAAAGACCCTTCCAAAGAGGAGATCTTGGAGCGCATCGCCGCGTGCGGCATCGTCGGCATGGGCGGCGCGGGATTCCCCACGCACGTCAAACTCCGTCCGCCCGTCAAAGTGGATACGCTCATCATCAACGGCGCGGAGTGCGAGCCCTATCTCACCTGCGACGACGTTCTGATGCGTTTTTGCCGCGAAGAGATCGTCCGCGGCGCAAGCTACATGGCAAAAGCGCTGGGCGTGGAGAACGTGACGATCGCCATCGAACGCAACAAACCGCAGGCGATCGCGGCATTTGAAGAGACATCGCTGCGCGTCGTCTCCCTCAAAAAGCAATACCCGATGGGCGCGGAAAAACAGCTCATCTACTGCTGCACGGGCAGGAAAGTCCCCTTGGGCAAACTTCCCGCCGACGCGGGCGTGATCGTACAGAATGCGGCGACGGCGCTCGCCGTGTGCGAAGCGATCGAAACGGGCAAGCCGCTCATCTCCCGCGTCGTCACCCTGACGGGCGCGGGCGTAAAACAGCCCAAAAACCTCGTTTGCCCCATCGGCGCGCCCCTTTCCGCCCTCATCGCGGCGTGCGGCGGCGAACAAAATGCCGTAAAACTCGTGGCGGCCGGTCCGATGACGGGCACGGCGCTCACGGGAACGGACGCCGTCGTCACCAAAACGACGGGCGGGTTCCTGCTTTTGACGGATCGGGAGACCAACACAGATCCTCCCACCAACTGCATCAACTGCGGCAGATGCGCCGACGTATGTCCCATGAAGCTCATGCCCATGCAGACGGAATTTTACGCCAACGCGGGCGAATACGAAAACGCCGCAAAATACGGCGGCGTGCAAAGCTGCATCGAATGCGGCGCGTGCTCGTACATATGCCCTGCCCGCCGCCCCCTTGCGCAGGCGATCAAAACGGCAAAAGAACAGTTACGGAGGAAGAAGGCATGAATCTCGTGATCTCTGCGGCGCCCCATATCCGCGCGCCGCGTACGACGAAGCATATCATGCTCGACGTGCTCGTCGCCCTCCTCCCCGCCGCCGCGGCAGGCATCGTGTACTTCGGATGGGCGGCTGCCGTCACCATCGTGCTTGCGATGGCGTCTGCGTTCGTGACGGAATTTTGCTGGTATATCGTCGAGCATAAGATCTGGAAAAACGGAAAAGAGACATTCTTCGCCTTTTTCCGTACCTTTGATTTTACCTCGCTCGTGACGGGGCTGCTGCTGGCGCTCTGTTCGCCCGCCGCCGAAGACGCGCTGTACATGCCCGTCCTCGGCGCCGTGTTCGCCGTCGCCGTCGTAAAGATGCTCTTTGGCGGCACGGGCAAAAACATCGTCAACCCCGCCATTGCGGGACGTATCTTTTTGTTCATCTCCTTTTCTGCGATGGTCGCCTATCCCGCGGCGGCGTTCGGTCCGCTTTCGGAAAACGACCTCGCCCTCTCCACGGGCGCGACGCAGCTTGGAAATCTCCTCAACGGCGATCCGACGCTCTCCGCCCTCGACCTCTTTTTGGGAACGGGCGTTGCGGGCTGTATCGGCGAAACGTGCAAGCTCGCCCTCGTCGTCGGCTACCTCTACCTGTGCGCGCGGGGCGTGATCAAATGGTATCTGCCCCTCCTCTATATCGGCGTGACGGGGCTGTTCGCCGTGGCGCTCGAAGCGTTTGACTTTGCCGTTTTCCTGCCCTCTGTCCTCTCGGGCGGGCTCTTCCTCGGCGCCATCTTTATGGCGACGGACTATGTCACTTCCCCCAAATCCAAGCTCGGGAACATCATATACTTTATCGCGCTCGGGCTTTTGACGGCGGGGCTGAGAAAGGCGACGGGCATCGAGGTCGTCTCCTTCTGCATCCTTTTGATGAACTTTTTGGTGTTCCTCATCGATCTCGCCGTCAAACCGCGTCCCTTTGGATATGTGCGCCAAAAGAAGGAGGCGAAAAAATGACGGTCAAAGCATTTTTCAAAAGCACGGCGTTCAAAAGCCTTGCGGTGCTCATCGCCATCGTGCTCGTGGCGGGCGCGCTGCTCGCCGTCTGCAACGATCTTTTGTACGTCTCGGACGAAGAACGCTTCGCCCGCTCGCTCGCCAAGATCTACGGATCGGAGGTGACGGCGACGGAGGTGGAACTCACCGACGAAGAGCGCGCCTACCAAAACGGCAGCGTGGACGCCGTATATTATGTGGAAGAGGACGGCAATTACCTCTTTCATACGACGGGCACGGGCGGATACGGCTCGGGCGGAACCGTGACGCTTTGGACCATCCTCACCTGTACGGGCAGCCGCGAAGACGGCGACCTCGCCCTTACGGGCATCGAAAAAGTCGTGTACGACTCCAACAGCGGACAGACGCTCATGGCAAACTTCGGCGACGCCTTTTACGCGGTGTTCGAGGACGCCGACGAACTTGTGGCGGGCGGCGGGAACTTTTCGGCAACAGACGCCGAAGACGGGCTCTTTAACCTCGAAACGGGCGCGACGTATACTTCGACCGCCGCCTGCAACGCGGTGAATACGGCGCTGGCGTGCTTCCGCACCGTCTTTATGGGAGGTGACGCATGAACGCAAGCATGAAAAAATACGGCAAGATCGCCTACGACGGGCTCATCACCAACAACGCGACCTTCAAGCTCGTGCTCGGCACCTGCGCGACGCTCGGGATGTCCACCTCGGCGGTCAACAGCTTCGGCATGGGACTCTCCGTGACCGTGGTGCTCCTTTTGAGCAACGTCATCATCTCGCTCCTGCGCAAAGCCATCCCCAACGCCGTGCGCATCCCCGCCTTTGTGGTCATCATCGCCACGATGGTCACCCTTTTGCGGATGGTGCTCGAAAAATACATCCCCGATTTGTACGACGCCATGGGCGTATTTTTGCCGCTCATCGTCGTCAACTGCGTCATTTTGGGCAGAGCGGAGGCGTTCGCGAGCAAGCAGCCCGTTTTGGACAGCGCCGTCGACGGCATCTTTACGGGGCTCGGGCTCACCTGCGCGCTCACGCTCATCGGGATCATCCGCGAATTTTTGGGAAGCGGGAGTTTCTTCGGCATGCAAGTGATGGATTTTAAGATCGGGTTTTTCACCAATGCGGCGGGCGCGTTCTTCGTATACGGCATCTGCATCGCCCTCTTCGTATTCTTCACCGATCGCGTCGACCGTGCGAAACGCGTCAAAAAAGCACAGCTTTTGCGCGTGCCCGCACAGCCCCTTCCCGCCGTGGAAGAAGAGGAGGTGAACTGATATGGCTGCGACCATCCTTCTCATCGTCATCTCCGCCGTCTTCTCGCAGAACTTTATCCTGGTGAAGTTCTTGGGCATCTGCCCCTTTTTGGGGGTCTCCAAAAAGGTGAACAGCGCCCTTTCGATGGGCATCGCCGTGACGCTCGTGATGATCCTGGCGACGCTCGTGACCTATCCGCTGTATACCTATATCATGGTGCCGCTCGGGATCGAATATCTGGAGATCATCTTTTTTATCTTCGTCATTGCGGCGCTCGTCCAGATGCTCGAAAAGATCATCGAAAAGCTCTCCCCCGCCCTCTATCGGTCGATGGGCATTTACCTGCCCCTCATCACCACCAACTGCGCCATTTTGGGCGTTGCCGAACTGCTGCTCGTGAACGACCTTTCCCAAGTCGTTGCGGGGGCGGCGGAAGGCATCTCGATGAACCTCGGGTTTGCCCTCCTGTACGCGCTGTTCGCGGGCGTCGGCTTTACCGTGGCGATGGTCCTGATGGGCGGCGTACGCGAAAAGCTGGAAAAACTGCCCGTGGCAAAGTGCATGAAGGGCTTCCCCATCACGATGGTGGCGGCAAGTTTTATGGCGATGGCGTTCTACGTCTTCGCCCTGCTGTAAGGAGGTGCGCGTATGACGCAAATGCTATTGGCGTCCGTCGATTGGGCGCAGGTCGGCATCGTACTCGGGATCTTTGCGGCGATCGCGGTGCTGCTCACCGTATGTATCCTGCTCGTTGCCAGATTTTGTAAAACGAACGCCGACGAAAAGATCGAAAACATCCTCTCCCACCTTGCGGGAGCCAATTGCGGCGGCTGCGGCTGCACGGGCTGCGCGGGCTTTGCCGAAAAACTTGCAAAGGGCGAGGCATCGCTTTCCGACTGCCACGTGACGGAAGCCGCGCAAAAGGCAGCCATCGCCGAAGTGCTCGGCGTCCCCTTCACGCAGTCGAAACCCACCGTGAGCGTGTGCCGCTGCTCGGGCGGCGCCAACGCAAAGGATGCGTTCACGTACTGCGGCGCAGACGATTGCAGGGAGGACGCAAAGCTCGCAAACGGACACAAAGCCTGCAAATACGGCTGCCTCGGCGACGGGAACTGCACGCGCGTGTGTCCCGAACACGCCGTCTGCCTGCAAAACGAAAAGGCGGAGGTCGACCCCGATCTTTGCATCTCCTGCGGGGCGTGCATCCTCGCCTGCCCCAAGGGGCTGTTCGCGCGCATCCCCGCCGACGCCAAAGTGTACGTCGCGTGCTCCTCGCACGCGCGCGGCAAAGCCGTGATGGACGTATGCGCTTACGGGTGCATCGGCTGCGGAAAATGCGCAAAAACATGCCAAGAAGGCGCCATCGTCATGCAGGACGATCTCCCCGTCATCGACTATACGAAGTGCGTGAACTGCGGAAAATGCGCCGAGGCGTGCCCCCGCCACACGATCAAAGTCCGCTATTGAAAATAACGTAAACGCCGTCCGATGCGTGAGCCTCGGACGGCGTTTTTTGTTGCGCGTTATAAGAGCGTTTCCAGCGTTTTTACAAATTCGGGCGCGTTCGCGGTGTAGTGATCGGCGCCGATGCTGCGGGCGATCTCGGCGTTGAGCACCGCGCCGCCCACAAAGATCTTTGCCTCGCACCCCGCCGCACGCAGGGCGCGGACGGTCTCTTCCATGCTCTTCACCGTCGTGGTCATGAGCGCGGAGAGCCCGACCGCCAGCGGGCGCAGACGCAGCACCGCCTCCACAACGGCTTCCTTGGGAACGTCTTTCCCAAGATCTGCCACCTTGAACTCGTGCGACTCCGCCACCACCTTGACGATGTTCTTGCCGATATCGTGCACGTCGCCGTGTACGGTGGCGAGCACCACCGTCCCTTTGTCCGCCGCACGCTTGGGAAGATGCTCGCCCACGACGGCAAACGCCTCCTTTGCCGCCTCCGCCGAGGCGATGAGCTGCGGCAGGAAGAGCTTCCCCTGTTCGTAGCCTTCCCCCACCTCGCCGAGCGCTTTGACGAGCACTTCGTTCACGACGGCGAGCGGCTCTCTTTGCGCAAGTTCACGCTCCGCGGCGGCGCGCGCCTCCCGCTTGAGCCCGCGGCGGACGCAGCCGTACAAGTCCTCTTCCTGCGGCGGCGCTTCCTTGGCGGCGGGCGCGGCGTCGCGGTACGCCGCGATATATTGCTGCGCTCCCACGTCCGTCCCCGCAAGCACGGCGTACGCCTTTACGGTGCCCGTCATCGCCTCGTCCAACGGGTCAAGGATGGGCATGTTCAGTCCGTGCTCCATCGCCATCGTCAAAAACGTCTGGTTCAGGCGCGGACGGGCGGGCAGCCCGAACGAGACGTTGGAAACGCCGAGCGCCGTTTTTACGCCCATCCCGCGGACGAGGGTGAGCGCCTTGACCGTCTCTTTGACGAGCGGCTGTTCGGCGGACGCCGTCAATACGAGCGTATCGATCATCACCCTGTGGCGCGGGATCCCGAAGTCGGCGGCGCGGGCGATGATGCGGGCGGCGATGGCGGCGCGCGCTTCGGCGGTGCGCGGCACCCCGTTTTTATCCATCGTCAGCCCCAGCACCACGGCGCCGTATTTTTTGGCGATGGGCAGGATGCGGCAGAGCACGTCCTCCTCGCCGTTGACGCTGTTGATGAGCGGGATCCCGTTATACGCCCGCACGCCCGCTTCGATGGCGGCGGGATCGGAGGAATCGATCTGCAGGGGAAGTTCGCTGTATTCCTGCACGGCAAGCACGGCGTTTTTCATGACGGCGGGCTCGTCGATCATGGGGATGCCCACGTTGAGATCGAGAAGATCGGCGCCCGCGTCCTGCTGGCGGAGCGCCTGCGCGGCAAGATAGGCATAGTCTCCCGCGGCGAGCGCCGCTTTGAGCGCCTTTTTCCCCGTGGGATTCAGCCGTTCGCCGCAGACGACGACGTTTTCGATGACGGTGCGGCGGGTGGAGGAGCAGACTGCCGTGACCTGTTCCACGCGGCGGGCGGGCACCTTTTGCCCCTTCCACGCGGCAAGACGGCGGATGAACGCGGGCGTCGTGCCGCAGCAGCCGCCCACCACGGCAACGCCCTTTTCGACAAAGGCGCGCATCGCGGCGGTAAAATCCTCTTCCGAGAGGTCGTAATACGTTTTGCCCTCTTTGAGGGTGGGAAGCCCGCGGTTGGGCTGCACGATGACGGGGAGCGACGTCGCCGCAAGCAGGCGGTCGACGACGGGCGCCATCTCTTTGGGCCCCAGCGAGCAGTTGACGCCGAGCGCGTCGACGCCAAGCCCCTCCAAAAGCTGCGCGACGATCTCGGGCGAGGAGCCCGTGAGCGTGCGCGCCGTCCCGTCAAAGGTGGCGGTCGCGTACACGGGCTTATCCGAATGCTCCTTTAAGGCGAGCACGCACGCTTTGAGTTCGTACAGATCGGAGAAAGTCTCGACGATATATCCCCCCACCATGTCCGAGGTCAGGCGGGCGATCTCGGCATACGCCTCGTACGCCTCCTCAAAGGAGAGGGTGCCGAACGGCTTTAACAGCGCGCCCGTGGGACCAACGTCGAAAAAGACCTCTTTCCCCGCCGCGCGGGCGTTCTCCACGGCGGCGCGGGCAAGATCTGCGATCGCATATTTCCCCTTGTATTTGATGCGGTTGAGCCCGAAGCTGTTGGCGGTGATCACGTCGGCGCCCGCCGCGGCATAGGCGCGGTGGATGGCACGGACCTCTTCGGGATGGGTGATGTTCAGCTCTTCGGGAAGCCCTTCCAGCCCGCGGAGGGCAAGTTCGCTGCCGAAGCCGCCGTCAAAGACGATCAGTTGTTTTCCGAGCGGAAGCATCGCGTTCCCTCCTTGATATACGTACACGTTGCTTTGAGCATGCAGTCGCCGCAGCGGCGTTCTTTGCGCTTTCCGATGCCGACGATCCCCGCCATCGACTTTTGCGGCACCATGAGCCCCGAATCGAGCAGCTGCATCCCGATGCGTTCGGGACGCAGCGCCGCGAAGATCGCAAGGTTGTCCTTCACGTCGCTCCCGCCGTATCCGGGGCAAAAGCGATAGGTGCGTTCCGCGCCGAAGCGCGCCTCCCACGCGTCCCCCTCCGCCTCGACGAGGGCGCTCGCGCAGGCATCAAGCACGACGGCGCGGGCAGGGTCACAGACGGACAGCGCACGGATGCGGCGGTCGATCTCCACGCCCAGCGTCATCGCGACGAGCGCGCAGGCGCTGCATCCCGCCAGAAACGAGGCGTACGGTTCGCACAAAAATGCGGGCGGCGGCACGTCGAACACCTCCCCCACGGCGCGGAAACGCGCCACGGAACGCGCCTCGCGGAGCGCGTCGTCCACCATCGCGCACATCTCCGCCGTCGGCGTGCCGTGAAAGCCGAGATAGGCGAGCGCGGCTCTTTTGCAGGCGCCGTCAGAAGAGTTCATGCAGCACCCGTTCCAATCTGCCGCAGACGGCGTTCGCCGTGCGCGGGTTGTTCATCACGTACAGGTGTATCCCCGGCGCGCCCTTTGCGATGAGATCGATGATCTGATAGACGGCGTAATTGTAGCCGATCTCCTCCATCACCGCGGGACGGGAGGCGTATATCTCGATCATGTTGCGGAATTCCAAAGGGATGGCGCTCCCGCACATCTCCTTGATGCGGCGGATATTTTTGGGATTGACGAGCGGCATGATGCCCGGGATGATGGGCACCGTGACGCCGATCTTGCGCGCCTCGTTGACGAGGCGGTAATAATATGAATTATCGTAAAAGAGCTGCGTGATAAAAAATCTTGCGCCCGCGTCCTGCTTCTTTTTCATGTTCACGAGATCGGCATACAGCGATTCGCATTCGGTATGTCCCTCGGGATAACACGCCGCGCCCAGCGTAAAGCCGTACGGCGCAAGATAGGCGGCGAGATCGGTCGCATGCGCGAAATGCTTGCAGTATTCCCCGTCGTAGGTGAGCGGACGGTCGCCGCGCAGGCACAAGACGTTCTCGATCCCCTTTTCGCGCAAGGACGAGGCGACGGCGTCCACCGTCTGCGGCGTGGAAGGGCCGCCCGTGATATGCGCGAGCGCCGTAATGTGCGCACGGTTTTGGATATAGTCGGCGATCTCCACCGTCCCCTTGGAGTCCGATCCGCCCGCCCCGTACGTGACGCTGATAAAATCGGGCGAAAGCGCTTTGAGCGCGTCGATAACGGCAAAGAGCTTCTCCTTTTCCCCTTCCTGTTTTTTTGGCGGAAACACTTCGAACGAAAGCGTCCGTTTGCGTGATAAGATCTCGTCGATACGCATGATCGGCTCCCCTGCGCGGACGATGCGCCGCGCCATACGCACATTATAATCGATTGTGCAAAAAATGTCAAACTTTCGGAAGAGTGCGGCAGGATAAAATCGCCGCGCGCCCGTGAAGGGCGCGCGGCGGACGTTTGTTCAATCTGCAAAAAAATCTTCGCGGTCGAGCCCCTCCCTGAGCTTTTCGAGCGCGCGCTTTTCGATGCGGGAAACATAGGAACGCGAGATCTTCAGCCGCCGCGCGACTTCCCGCTGCGGGAGCGGCGCGCCGCCCGTGAGCGCATAGCGCAGGCAGACGATGACCGTCTCCCGTTCGTTGAGAAGCCGTTTGACGGCGGCGAGGAATTTTTCCTGCATGAGCGACTGCTCGACTTTGCCGAACACCTTATCTTCCTTTTCGAACAAAAGGTCCATGAGCGTGAGTTCGTTGCCGTCCTTATCCGTGCCCACGGGGTCGGAGAGCGACAGCGTAGAGCGGTGCTTCTTCCCCGCGCGGATGAACATGAGAATTTCGTTCTCGATGCAGCGCGCCGTATAGGTCGCAAGCCGCGTCCCGCGGGCGGGCTGGAAGGTATCGATCGCCTTGATGAGCCCGATGCTCCCCACCGAGATCATATCGTCCGTCTCCGCCGCGCCCGCGTATTTTTTGACGACGTGCACCACCAGCCGCATATTGTGGCGGATGAGCGTATCGCGCGCACGCTTATCCCCGCCGCGCGCGAGCGTAAGATATTTTTCCTCCTCCTCTTTGGAGAGCGGACGAGGATAGGAGCCCTCGTCCCGCACCGCCCCCGTAAAAAAGAACAGCTTTA
>CALVPW010000106.1 GCA_944354085.1 uncultured Clostridia bacterium
GAGGCGCGCGCCATCCGCGCGATCGACGCATGCGCCGCGGCGGGGGATACCTTGGGCGGCGTTGCCGAAGTGCGCGTACACGGCTTAAAGAGCGGATTCGGCAGCTGTATGACGTATGCCGAAAAACTCGACGCCCGCCTTGCCGCCGCGCTCATGAGCATCCAGGCGGTGAAGGGCGTGGAGACGGGCATGGGGTTTGCGGCGGCAGGCAGCCGCGGCAGCGCCGTGCACGACGAGATCTTTTACGAAGAGGGGCGGGGATATTTCCGCAAGAGCAACCGCGCGGGCGGGATCGAAGGGGGCATGTCCAACGGGGAGGAGCTCGTGCTCCGCATCGCGATGAAGCCCATCCCCACGCTCATGCGCGGGCTTGCGACCGTCGATCACCGCACGCACGAGGCGGCGCGCGCCGCCACCGAGCGCAGCGACGTATGCGCCGTGCCCGCCTGCGAAGTCATTGCCGAAAGTGTTGTCTGCACCGAGCTCGCCCGCGTCGTTCTGGAACGGCTGGGCGGGGACAGGATGGATCTGGTCTGCGAACGTTACGGGAGGTTGCCGAGATGAGATCGTTCACGATCCGCACGAAACAGATACAGGAGAGCCGCATCGTCTGCCGCGAGAACATCATGCGTTCCGCGCTGCAGCATCAGCTTGCGGCGTACCGCGAAGTTTTCTTCTTTTCCGACCGCACGGTATGGGAACTGTACGGACGGAAGGTGGGGCGCACCTACCGCGACGCGCCCTTTTTCATCATGCAGCCGGGCGAGGAGAACAAGACGCCCGAAACGCTCTTCAAACTGCTTTCCGCCATGGCGGAGGCGCAGCTGCACCGCGGCGCGTGCCTCGTCGCGCTCGGCGGCGGTGTGGTGGGGGATATCGGCGGGCGTGCCGCCGCCCTCTATATGCGCGGTATCGACTGCATCCAGGTGCCCACCACCCTGCTCGCGCAGGTGGATTCTTCCGTGGGCGGCAAAACGGCGGTCGACTTCGCGGGTGTGAAGAACCTCATCGGCGCCTTCCGTCAGCCCAAACTCGTGCTCGCCGATCCCTGCTTTTTTGCCACGCTCCCGCCGCGGGAGATCAGGTGCGGACTGGGGGAGATCGTCAAACACGGCGCGCTCTCGGGCGAACTGTTCGACAAGTTGTGGGAGAACACGGACAGGTTGTACGATCTTGATTTTCTTGCCGAGATCGTGCCCGAAAACATCGCATACAAGGCGGAGATCGTGCGGCAGGATGCGCAGGAGGCGGGGCTGAGGAAGTGCCTCAACCTCGGTCATACCACGGCGCACGCCTTTGAACTTTCGGACGGGAAGCTCTCGCACGGGGAGTACGTGCTCGTCGGCATCCTGTTCGAGGCGGAGATCGCCAAAGAGCGGGCAGAAGAGGCGGACGCGGCGTATCTCGACCGATTGGAAACGCTTTGCCGCCGCGCGCTCGGCGAAATGCCGCCGCTGCCCGATGCAAAGGACGCCGCGCGTCTTGCGCGGATGGATAAAAAGAACCGCGATGCGGACGAAGTGGTGCTCACCGTGCCCGTTGCCCGCGGCAGGTACGCGCTCGTCACGCTCGGCTACGACGCATATGCCGCCGCGCTCGCGCGCATCCGCGAACGGCTGTAAGGAGGAAGATATGCTGCGACTTGCCGTTGTGGGGAAGGACGTTTCCAAGTCCCAAAGCCCGCAGATGCACACGTTCATTATAAACAGGCTGGGCGGAAGATGCTCGTACGAGAAGGTCTCCGTCCCGCCCGAACGCTTTATGGAGGCGGCGGAAACGCTCTTTACCCGTTACGACGCCTTTAACGTGACCATCCCCTTTAAGGGGGCGATCCTGCCTTTTTTGAAGCATGTCGAAGGGGACGCGCGCACCTTCGGGGCGGTGAATACCGTGGTCTCGGCGGCGCGCACGGGATACAATACCGACGGCGCGGGATTTGCGCTCATGCTGCAAAATGCGAACGTCGCGGTCAAAGGGAAGGACGTGCTCGTTCTGGGCGCGGGCGGCGCGGGCAGGAGCTGCGCCAAAAAACTTACGGAGGGCGGCGCCCGCGTTTGGGTGTACGAACGGGACGAGGAACGGCTGTTCTCCGTCTACCGCGAGATCGGCGGGTTCTCGCCGCTCACGGAGATCCCCGCGATGCCTTTCTCCGTCGTCGTCAACTGTACGGGCGTGGGGATGCACGATTCGGTGGGCAAAACGCCCGTCGCCGCCTTCGAGGGCGGACGGACGGAGCCCGTGGGCGAACAGCTGCTCTCGGGCTGCGACGCGGCGGTCGATCTCATCTACGAGCCCGCGCAGTCTGAATTTTTACGCATCGCCGCCGCATGCGGCAAACAGACGGTGAACGGTGCGGCGATGCTCTTTTACCAGGCGTATTTCGCCGACTGTATCTACCTCGGGCGGGCGCCCGCGGCAGAGGAAGCAAAAACGCTCTTGCAAGCGTACAGGGAGGGAAGTGTATGAAGATCCTCATCCTCAACGGCGTCAACCTCAATCTGACGGGGCGGCGCGAACGCGGGGTATACGGCGATGAGACGCTGGAAGAGATCGACCGCGCGATCGGCGCGTTCGCGGCGGCGCGCGGGGTGGAAGTCAGCTTTTTCCAGAGCAATCTCGAGGGCGAGCTGTGCACCGCCATCCAGCAGGCGGAAGGAAAGTACGACGGCATCGTGCTCAACGCGGGCGCGTTCACGCATTATTCGTACGCGCTGCGCGACGCCATCGCCGCCGTGCGCGTCCCCGTCGTGGAAGTGCACATGAGCAACGTGCACGCGCGCGAGGAATTCCGCCGCAATTCCGTCCTCACGCCCGTATGCCGCGGCGAGGTGCTCGGCTTCGGGAAAAACAGCTATATTCTTGCATTGGAGAGCTTTTTGTTATGAACATCGTACTTTGCGGCATGATGGGGGTAGGCAAATCGAGCGTCGGCATCCGCATCGCGGAGCACACGGGCAGGATGTGGTACGATACCGATATCGTCATCACCGACCGCCACGGCAGGATCTCGGATATCTTCGAATACTACGGCGAGCCCTATTTCCGCTCGCTGGAGACGGATATCGTGCGCGAGCTCGCCGACCGCGACGGGCTCGTCATCTCCACGGGCGGCGGGCTGGTGTTAAAGCCCGAAAACAACGAACTGCTCAAAAAGAACGGCAGGATCTTTTTTATGCGCGCCTCCTTCGAGACGCTTTTGAAGCGCGTCCGCGCCGACGAATCGCGCCCCCTCCTCAAAAATACGGGCAAGACGGCGAAATCGCTTGGCGTGCTCTTAAAGGAGCGGACGCCCGTATACGAACACGTTGCCGATTATATCGTGGATACCGACGGCAAATCGGTCGACGAGGTCGCCGACGAGATCATCCGCGTCTTTACCGAAGATCCCTTAAAGGAGTTTTTGCAGTGAACGTGCTCGTCACGGGCGGGACGCGCGGCATCGGGCTCGCCTGCTGCCGCCTGTTCTCGCAGGCGGGCGCCGATGTGACGGCGGTCTACGCGCACGACGAAGCCGCCGCCCGCAGGGCGGCGCGCCTTCTTCCGAACGTGCATTTCGTGCAGGCGGATATCTCCGTCGAGGCGGAAGCCGTCCGCGTGCTGCAGCCGTTCGCGCGGCTGGACGTCCTCGTCAACAACGCGGGCGCGGCGCTGTACGCGCAGGTGCAGGACACCTCCTTCGAGGCGTACCGCCGCGTGACGGATACCAATTTCGGCGGGACGTTCTTCATGTGCAAGCACGCGGTGAAAAAGATGCTCGGCGAAGGGGGCGCCATCGTCAACGTCTCCTCCGTCTGGGGGGTGGCGGGCGGCAGCTGCGAGAGCGTGTATTCGGCGAGCAAAGGGGCGGTGATCGCCTTTACCAAAGCGCTTTCCAAGGAGCTCGCACCCTCGCGCATCACCGTCAACTGCGTGGCGCCCGGCGTCATCGATACGCAGATGAACGGGCATTTGAGCGGGGAAGAGCGCCGCGCGCTCGAAGAGGAGATCGGGCTCGGACGGTTCGGCACGCCCGACGAGGTCGCCCAAGCCGTGTACTTTTTGGCGACGGCGCGCTACGTGACGGGGCAGACCCTCGTGGTGGACGGCGGATTTCTCGACTGAAAAATAAAAAAACTGCGGCGGAAAACAAGGAATTTTTCGCTGCTTTTGCGAAATTACGGATAGATGAAAGAAAAGACTTACGAAAAAGAACGCGCCTTTCTCTCGCCGTATGCGACGAAGTCGTACGAGAGCAGGGGACGGATGCGGGAGGAACCCGCCTGTCCCATGCGGACGGACTTCCAGCGCGACAGAGACCGCATCATTTATTCCAAGGTGTTCCTGCGGCTGAAAAACAAGACGCAGGTCTTTTTCGCGCCCGACGGCGATCACTACATGTCGCGCCTGACGCACACGCTCGACGTTTCGCAGATCGCCCGTTCGCTCGCAAGATGTCTTTCGCTCAACGAGGACCTTGCCGAGGCGATCGCGTTGGGGCACGATCTGGGGCATACGCCCTTCGGGCATGTGGGGGAGCGGGTGCTTGCCTCCCTCAATCCAAAAGGGTTCCGCCACAGCGAACAGTCGCTGCGCGTCGTCGACGTGCTCGAAAAGGACGGGAAGGGGCTGAACCTCACCTTTGAGGTGCGCGACGGCATCGTCAATCACACCAAGAGCGGGCATCCCGCTACGTTGGAAGGCGCCGCCGTTTCGCTCGCCGACCGCATCGCCCATATCAATCACGATATCGACGACGCCATCCGCGCGGGCATCATCCGCGAGGAGGAGCTCCCTTCTTCCGCCGTCGCCGTGTTCGGGCGGGATACGTCCGAACGCATCAATTCCGCCATTTTGGATATCTATCAGACGTCGTGCGGGCAGCCCTTCGTGCGCATGTCCGAAGAGAAGGGCGCCGCGCTCGAAGCGCTGCGCAGCTTTATGTTCGAGCGCGTGTACGAGCACGCCAACCGCCTCATCCAGGAGAGTGCGGAGCGCATGCTCCGCGCGCTGTACGCCTATTTTTCCGAACAGCCCGAGGCGCTCCCGCCCCTTTATAAGGGCACGGCGCAGACGGACGTTCCCCGCGCGGTATGCGATTATCTCTCGTCGATGTCCGACCGCTACGCCATCAACGTGTTCAAGCGGCTGTTCGTCCCGCGGGAGGGGAGCGTATGAAGGATTTTCAGGCGTTCATCCGCGAACTCAAAGAGAAGAACGACATTGTCGAGGTCATCGGCAGTTATATCCCGCTCGAACGGCGGGGATACAATTATTGGGCGTGCTGTCCCTTCCATCACGAGAAGACGCCCTCCTTTTCCGTCAACGCCGCCGACGGGTATTACCATTGCTTCGGCTGCGGCGTCTCGGGGGATGTGATCGGCTTCGTAAAAGGGTACGAGAACGTCGATTTTATGCAGGCGGTGCAGATCTTAGCGGCGCGCGCCCATCTCGAAGTGCCCGCCTACGACGACCGCTCCGCCGAGGAAGCCGCCGCCAAAAAGAAAAAGCGGGACAGGCTCTCCGCGCTCATGCGCGACGCGGCGCGTTTTTATTGGAGAAACCTCTATTCGGGCAATGCCGACGCGCACATCGCCTATCTTCATAAGCGCGGATTTTCCCCCTCGACGGTGAAAAAATTCGGCATCGGCGCTTCGCTCGACTATCATTCGCTGCCTTCCTATCTGCTCGCGCAGGGCTACACGCCCGAGGAATGCACGGAGAGCGGCGCCTGTACGCTCACGGACGAGGGACGGCTCATCGACGCCGAGGGCGAGCGCCTCATCATCCCCATCATCAACCATATGGACGAGGTGGTGGCGTTCGGCGGGCGGCTGTTAAAAAATGCCGACCGCGCAAAATACAAGAACACGCGCGAAACGATGCTCTTCAACAAGAGCAAAACGCTGTATAATATCAATCTCGTCAAAAAGGAAAAACGTGCGGGCGCGCTCGCGTCCCTCATTATGGTCGAAGGGTACATGGACGCCATCTCGCTGTACGAGGCGGGGTTCCGCGGCGTCGTCGCGAGCATGGGAACGTCGCTCACCAAAGAGCAGGCGCGCCTTGCAAAGCGGTATACCGAGAACGTGTTCATCAGTTACGACGGCGACTTCGCAGGGCAAAAAGCCAATCTGCGCGGGCTGGAGATCTTAAAGCAGGAGGGGCTGAAAGTGCGCGTCGTGCCCATGCCCGAGGGGATGGATCCCGACGACGTCATCCAAAAGCGCGGCGCGGCGGCGTATAAGGCGTGTCTTGACGATGCGATGCCTCTCATCGATTTCCGATTGTTTGCCGCCAAGCGCAAGTACGATCTTTCCAAGACGGACGAAA
>CALVPW010000107.1 GCA_944354085.1 uncultured Clostridia bacterium
CTTGCCGTACGCAAAAACACGGCAGGACAACAGTCCTGCCGTGTTTTTGGTGCACCGTAAGAGATTCTCTTCGGCTGCGCCTCGAGGGCGTCGGCCGCGGGAAAGCTGCGTGCAGCTCTCGCGCTCCGCCGGACGCGGCCTACTCGCGCGAACTCCTGTGAATACAGACATTCGAACTGCTCACCGTACACAAAAACACGGCATGACAACAGTCCTGCCGTGTTTTTGAAGTGTTGCACTTAATTTGACGATCCAGCCCGTAAGAGATTTTCTTCGGCTGCGCCTCGAAGGCTTCGTCGGCGGGAAAGCTCCCTGCGCCCCGCCCGCTCCGCGCTCCGCCGCCTCCTCGCACGAACTCCTGTGAATACAGGCATTCGAACTGCTCACCATACACAAAAACACGGCAGGACAACAGTCCTGCCGTGTTTTTGGTGCACCGTAAGAGATTCGAACTCCTGGCCTTCGGTTCCGTAGACCGACGCTATATCCAGCTTAGCTAACGGTGCGCGTTTCAAATTACCATGCTATTATACCCATTCCCTTTGCGTTTGTCAACGAATTTTTGCGGGAAAATCTCAAATCCACAGAAATTTTGCAATTGTGGATAACATATGCGCTTCTTTGCCCGTACATACGGGGCAAGGCGTGTCGAAAAAGGCAAAAAAGGGGCGAAACGGCGCAAAATTGTGGATAACTTTTTTCAAAACTTTCGTTCGGATTTCCCTGTAAGGGGTGGAAATCGTACATAAAGTGGATATTTCCACGCCTTTCAACCAACAGACGGGTGCGTAAGATCCTCTCCCGCGAGCGGGATCACGCGGAGCGCGTGCGGGACACAGACGATAACGCCGCCGCCCGTTCCGATCGGCTGCATCGCCGTGCAGTCCTTGCGGAGGCTGCAATTCGCGTCGCGCATGCGCACGGTCTTTTCCCCTTCGTCGACGGCGAGTTGGTTCCACGCCCCCTCCGCCGTTTGTACGGTCACGATCAATAGCTCCCCCTCCATCCGTTCGGTGATGCGCTGCTCCCAGCCCGAAGCCGCCTCGCCGCCCTCGCCGAAAACATACGAATAGGCGCGTGCGCCGTTCACCTCCACGCAGAAGCCCTCCGCCTCTTCCTGCGGGCGGAAAGTCACGAACAAAAACAGCGCGGCGACGAGCAGGAACATCACACCGTATAAAATAAGATCGGCGGCGCGGAACGGCCTCCCTTCGCGGACGCGGCGGGCGTATTTCATGAAATGACCTCCACGGCGTCGAACGCGGCGGTCACGCGGTACGCCGTTTGCGGAAGATTGGTGTAGAGGGCGTAGGCGTCCGTTTCGACGTCGTACCACACGAACATGACGCGGAACGCATCGGCATGCGCGGCAGCATAGGCGCACGCCTCGCTCAGCGACATGGTCACGATCGCCGTCGCACGGGCGTCCCCTTCCGCCGCCGTGCCGCCCACCACCGTGGCGCATACGATATGGCTGACCGCGGACATGGTGCCCCCGTTTTGCGCCACGCCGACGGGGAGCCCCGTATCGGGTCGGATGATATGGCAGTACCTTACGCCGTCGATCTCGTAGTACTGTTCGTGATCGCCGCTCGTGGAAACAGACGTATCGCGCACGATGAGCGTGGCATAGGACGCGCCGAGTTCTTCCCGCGGGGAATTGACGGAGATCTCCCAAAGCCCGTCCTCGCGCGAGGGATCGCGCAGAACATACAGGCTGCTCCCGCCCGCGTTGAGATACCCGTACGTATAGCCTGCGGCGCGGACGATCTGCACCGCGGCATCCACGCCCGCCCCCTTGGCAATGCCGTCCAGCGAGAGCTGCATGCCGTACGTCTCTCCCGCGACGCACGCCGCCGCCGCGGGTTTGACGAGGACGCGCCCCGCTTCGCCGTCCTCCTCCCCGACGGCGGAAAAATCCGTCATATCCGCCGCCGCGAACGCCGCAAGATACTCCGCCGCGGGAAGCTGCGTGCGCGCGTCTGCCCGATCGTACGCCTCGCTGCCGCCGCCCGTACGGTGACGGGGAGAAAATCCCCAAAGATCGATGAGCCGACCCAACGCGGGGTCGTACGCGCCGAACGTCTCCTCATACACGGCGCGCGCCGTCCCGATGACGCCGAGCGCCGCCTCGTCTGCCGCCACACGGCTGCCCGCGGGCGCGGCATTGAAGCGCGCCACTGTGCTCTCTTCAATGGAAGAGGACGTCTGCCGTTCGACGGTGCGCAGCGCCGCGACAACTTCTTCCCAGACCGTTGGCGCATCCGCGCCCTCAGACTGCGCGTACACCCATCGCACCTGCGTGCCGAAGATGCCGTATTCGTCGCACGCGGCGAGCTTCTCCCGCGCGCAGCCCGAAAGCATCGCCGCACATCCCAGCACGGCGGCAACGGCGAGCGCACTCCGTCTTTTACGCATCTTGGCACCTCCCTTTGCACGATCTAAGTACAGTATATCGCATTCCCCGCAAAATGACAACAAAAAACGGCGCAAAAGCGCCGCGATCAGTTGTGTTTGGTATGCGAACGAAAGACGAGCGAGGCAAGAAAGGAGAAAACGACCGCCGCGCTCACCCCTGCGCTCGCCGCCGCCAAAGGACCCGTGAGCGCCTCGAAGAGCCCTTCCTCCGCGCCGTGGATGCCCCCGTTCGCCAGCAGGTAGCCGAATCCCGAGATGGGCACCGTCGCTCCCGCGCCCGCCCATTCGACGATGGGCTGATACAGCCCGAGCGCCGTGAGCGCGACGCCCGCGAGCATGAAGAGGACGAGGATCTTCCCCGCCGTGAGATCGGTAAAATTGATGACGAGCTGCGCCGCCGCGCAAATGAGCCCGCCCACCGCGAACGCCTTGCAAAAAACAAACAAGATCTCTGCCGTCTGCATATTCCCTCCTTTACCGTTCGAGCACGACCGCGTGCGCGATACAGGGGATGCTCTCCCCCTGTCCCGACGAGACCGTGGAAAGCAGCGCGCCCGTCGCCACGAAGAGGATGCGTTTGAGCGAACCCTCCATGAGCTTTTTGTAAAGATACGCGTTGAGCACGACCGCCGAACACCCCGCGCCGCTCCCCCCTTGGAATTCGTCTTCGAGGACGTTATACACGATCTCGCCGCAGTCGACGTGATTGTGCGAAACGTCCAGCCCCTTTTCCCACGTGAGATCTTTTAAGATGCGGCTGCCGAGCGCGCCCAGATCGCCCGTCACGATGAGATCGTACGCGGCGGGGTCCTCCCCCGTTGCGCGGAAATGGGTGAGGATGGTATCCGCGGCGGCGGGCGCCATTGCCGCGCCCATATTGTTGACGTCGGTCACGCCAAAGTCCACCACCTTCCCCAGCGTTGCCGAAGCGATCGCCACGCCCTCCCCCGCCGAAGACACCAACGCGGCGCCCGCGCCCGTCACCGTCCACTGCGACTGCGGCGGGCGCGTCGTCCCGAGTTCGAGCGGATAGCGGTACTGCCGTTCGGCGGAGGCAAAGTGGCTGCCCGTCGCCGCGACGATGTGCCTGCAATATCCGCCGTCGATGAATGCCGCCGCCACGGCGAGGCTCTCCGCCATCGTCGAACAGGCGCCGTACACCCCCAAAAACGGCACCGAAAAATCACGGGCGGCAAAACTTGCCGAAATGATCTGGTTGAGAAGATCGCCCGAGACGATCATATCGATCTCCTCCCGCTTTCTGCCTCCGTTCGAGATGGCGCCGTCGATCACGTGCGAAAGCATTTTGCATTCCGCCTTCTCGTAGGTGTCCTCGCCGAACATATCGTCCGCGAGCGCCGTTTCGACGTATCTTCCGATCACGCCTTCACATTCTTTGGCGCCCGCGACCGTGCTCGTGGCGACGATGCGCGGCTTGCGCCGAAAAACCATCCGCTGCCCTCTCATCCCCATCAGCTTGCGCCGCCCGAACGAAAATATTCCGCATAAAAAAACGCCCGCATAACAGCGGGCGTCGCAACGAACGATTATTTTCCGAACATGATGCGCTCGTTGGAGAGCATCCAGCCGATGAGGCACACCAACAGCGCCGCATACGCGAGGTTGGCTGCCACCGAAACGAGGCATTGCCACACGACCATGTGCCCCGCGAGCACGCCCTGCATGGCGGAAACGGCGTTGAGGATGGGCACGAAGCTCACCCAGCCGCCGATGCCGTCGACGAACGCGGTGACGATGGAGAGCACCATCACGAAGATCATGATCACGCTCGTATAGGCGGACGCCTCTTTGACGGAGCGGGACAGCGTGGAGACGGCGGCGATCGCCGCCACGATGAGCGGCACGAAGGAGAAGATGAGCAAAAAGATCATCACATACCCCGCGGCGCCCACGCCCGAGACGGCTGCCCCGAGCGAAACGCCCATGAGCTTCGGCATGCTCAGCGCCACGCCCAAAAAGCTGGACGCCGCGCCGATGAGCGAGACACAGGCAAGCGGGATCACCTTCCCGAGGGCGATGTCCCACCGCTTTGCGCTGGTGACGAGGATGGTCGCCAACGTGCCGCGTTCCTTTTCGCCCGCCACCGATTCGAGCGTGACGGACATGCACGACGAGAACACGAACACCACGATGAGGAAGGGCAGGATGCCTGCCATCATCTGCGCGGCAAAATTTTCCTCGGCGGCAAAGTCAGACATGGTAATGGAGAATGTCCTCGCATAGGCGTCGAGGATGGTGTTTGCGAGCGTCGCGAACGCCGCGCTCGCACCGTCTTCCGAATTGTAAACGATTTCCGCCCTTGGCAGCGTGCTCGCCAAAGGTCCGAGGGCGATCATATCGTCAAAGGCAGGGCTGAACACCAAAAGCGCCGTCGCCTCGCCCGAGCGCACCGCCTCGCGGGCGGTCTCCTCGTCCTCTGCGGGCAAAAATTCCGCCGTCCAGTCGTTTTCGGTCACCGCCGCTTCGATGGTGGAAACGACGGCGGAATCCCCGCTCACATACACCTTGAAGGAATAGTCCTCCTCTTCGGAGAAGATCGCCGCACCCATGACCGAATAGATGATATAAATGAGGATCCCGGGGAGCAGCATGGAGATGATGAGGCGCGGATCGCGGAAAAAGCGGGTGAACTCCTTTTTCATGAGCGCGAGCAGTTTCATACCGTCTCCCCCTTGATCGCGTGATAGATCTCAAAAAAGCGCTCTTCGAGCGGCATGCCGCCGCATACGTCCGCGAGCGTGCCGTCCGATACCATCTTCCCGTCGATGATGATGCCCACGCGGTCGCACAGCTTTTCGACGAGCGAGAAGATGTGTGTGGACAAGAGGATGCTCTTGCCCATCGCTTTGAGTTCGAGCAGAAAATCCGTCACGACCTTGGCGGTGAGCACGTCCAGCCCGTTGGTGGGCTCGTCGAAAATGACGACGGCAGGATCGTGTACGATGGAGATGACGAGGGAGACTTTTTGCAGCATGCCCGTCGAAAGATCTTTGACGCGCACCTCGGCAAAGCGGTCGATGCCGAAGCGGGCAAAGAGCTCTTGCTTGCGTTTTGCGAGCGTTTCTTTGTCCACGCCGTGCAGCGCGCCGAAAAAGTCAAACAGATAGGACGGCGTAAAAAATCCTTCGAGCTTTAATTCGCTCGTCATAAAGCCGATACTGTCGCGCACCTTCTGCGCCTCGCCGCGCACCGAATGCCCGCACACGAAAGCGTCGCCCGCGTCGGGACGGATGAGGGTGGACAGGATACGCAACGTCGTCGTCTTGCCCGCGCCGTTGGGACCCAAAAGCCCGTAGATCTCGCCGCGGTATGCGGAAAAGGAGAGCCCCGCCACGGCGACCTTTTGCGTTTCCCCCGTCTTTTCCAGCCGCTGCTGTTTGCGGGACAGGGAAAACACCTTTTTAAGACCTTCCGCGCGGACGACCTCTTCGCCGAATTCGGAAAAAGGAACTTCCTGCATATGACCTCCTTTACGTCCGCCGCGCGCGCAGAACGGCGGCGAGCACATTAAGTCCCGCGAACAGCACAGCCGCTACGGCAAGTACGGCTGCCATTACGGGAATACCAAGCTCCAGCCCGAAAAAATCGAACGTGAGCGAAAATTCTTGTTCGAGCGCCGCGGCGAACTCCTTTGAGAGCGTCACGGCGATATTTTCTACCGCGCCTCCCATAAAAAAGTTGCGGAACAACCCCGCCGTATAGCTCCCGGGGATAAAAAGGGTGATCGTCTGAACCGCCTTGGGAAAGTACGTAATGGGCATGTACGCCCCGATAAGAAAGCCGATCACCGTCCCCAAGATCACGTTAAGCGCCGTGAACGCCCCCTCCGAACGGAAAAATCCCACGATGAGGACGAGCAGCGTCGACGAGGAGATCACCGAAAGAACGAGCGTCCCCACGCAGGCAAACGCGTCGCCCGCGCTCAGCATCCAGCTGCCCGAAGCCGCCAACCACACAAAGCACACGCCGAGCACGATCATACCGATGGTGAGCCCCGCCGCCACTACCGATAAAAAGTAGGAGCAGGGCGTCACCCATGCCGAAACGGGCGAAACGGTGAGATCGGAGGATATCCCCCGCGTTTTATCGGTGATCATGATATTGCAGGCGCACAGCGGCACCGTGATGCAGGCACAGGACATCGCGCCCGCGAGCATCCAGCTGTCGCAAAAAGCGCGAACCGCCTCCTCGGCGCCCGTCACGCCCATCCCATCGAGAGAGGCGAGCAGTCCGTCCGTTTGTACCCTTCCCAAGAATAGCACGTACAGCGCGAGCACGATGAGAGGCGCAAGCAGCGAAAAGAAGATATTTGCTTTGTCCTTCAAAAAGATCTTCAAATTGCGGCGGGTAAGCTGCCACAATGCGTAAGCGTCGTTCATTGTCCGTTTCCCCCGTGCAGCTTTTTTCCCGTCACGGCAAGGAACACGTCGTCCATGTCCCCTTTCACGAACTCAAAATCGCGGCAAAGGTCGGGATGACGCACAAGAAATGCACGCGCCTCCTCCACAGTCATCGCGGCGCGGTATCCGCCGCCTTCCCGTTCGAAAACGATCTCATCGCGGGCGGCTGCCGCTTCGAGCGCCTGCGGCGCGCCGTACAGCCAAAGATAATTGCGCGAATAGCGGCTCTTGAGCGCGGCGGGCGTATCGTCGGCGGCGATGGTCCCGTCGTCGATGATGACGACGCGGTCGGATCCGTTCGCCTCCTCCATATAATGCGTGGTGAGAAAGACCGTCATGCCCGTATCCCGCCGTAAATTTCCGATGACCCCCCAAAACGATTTGCGCGTTTGCGGATCCAGCCCCGTAGTCGGCTCATCCAGGAATAAAATTTTCGGGCGGTTGATAAGCCCGCGGGCGATATCGGCGCGCCGCCGCTGCCCGCCCGACAGTTTCCCAAACGGACGGTCGAGCAATTCACCGAGCCCGAGGAGCTCTGAAAGTTCACCGAGCCGCTCCTTCCACGCCTTCCCGCGGATGCCGTAACATGCCGCACGGATAGTGAGATTGTCGCGCACCGTGAGAAGATCGTCCAACAAGCTCCCCTGAAAGACGACGCCGAGCAGCGGCTTGATGCGGGCTGTCTCGCGGTCGAGATCGCAGCCTGCGATGCACACGCGCCCGCCGTCCTTTTTGAGCAGCGTGCATAAGATGTTCACCGTGGTGCTCTTGCCCGCGCCGTTGACGCCGAGAAAGGCGAACAGCGCTCCCTCTGCAACAGAAAAGGAGATGTCCTTCACCGCGCAGACGCTGCCGTACGATTTGACGAGATGTTCCACTTCGATCACGTTGGTTTGTGCCATACGCTCCTCCTTGTTTTCCCGGAATACACAAGCCTGCCCGCAAAGCAGCATCACGGAGACCCCGCATCTCCCACAAATATTATACTACCCCCCCCCATGCGATTGTCAAGCAAATGCAACCATCTTTTGCGGGGCGCATAAAAAAATCCGCCCGCGGCCCGCCCTTTTACAGGCGCTCCGCGAGCGATAAAACTTGGTCATAATCGGCGGCGGCATACCCGTCGTAGCCCTGCGGAACGCCCGCGGGGCAATACAGGACGAAGTCGACGCCCAGCCGTTTTGCACATACCATGTCCGACGTGAGGCTGTCCCCCACGTACATGGTATGCTCCTTTTTAAGCGCGGGGATATGCGCTTCGACATGGCGCACATACTCCCACGAGGGCTTGGAAAAGCCGACCTCCTCCGAAACGAACACATCCGAAAAGAGCGGCAGCATCCCCGCCGCCTGCATATGCGCGCGCTGCACCCTGCGCGCGCCGTTGGTCACGGCGTACAGCCTGCCGCGGCGGGCGAGCGCCCTTAAAAAGTCCAAAGCGCCTTGGAACGGATAAACGTGGCGGCGCATCGCGTCGAGAAAGCACACGGCGAGCGCGTCGGCGCGCGTGCGCAGGGAGAATTCCTCTTTAAGCCGCTCAAAGCGCAGTACGACCAGCCGTTCGCGGGTGACTTCGCCCCGTTCGAGCGCCTTCCAGAGCGCGTCGTTGATGGCGTGGAAGCGCGCGGCGACCGCGTCGTCCGCCCGTTCGCCGAACGACGTGAGCACACTTTTGAGCTGCTCGCGCTCCAGCCGCTGAAAGTCCAGCAGCGTATCGTCGATATCCAGCAAAAACGTGTCCTTCACCCTTCCTCCCTCACGACTGCCAGCTCGCGCAGCGCCCGCGTGTATGCGATATATTTTTCGTTCTCCGTCATCCCCTTGTCGTAGACGGCGACGGCGGAAAATTCCAGCCCCTTGCTCTCGAACACGCTCATCACGTTGACTTTGCGCTTGCTGAGCTTCCCGTCCTCTTTGAGGATGCTGAACCCCCGCTTTTCGAAAAGAGGCAGGTACTCCTCCTTGGCGATCACGGCTTTTAAGCCTTGCTTTCCGCGGAAAAACGCACCAAGACGGTGCGGACGGATCTCCTCGACGGGCGCGCCGATGAGCCCGATGGGACGCATGGCGGCGTCCACGACTTCGGAGACGAACGCCACGATCTCGTTGGTATTGCGGTAGTTCTGATCGAGCGTATACACGGTATCCGAGACCGCCGTCCAATCGCGCACCCCGCGCCACGGCGTGATGTTTTGTTTGAGATCGCCGAACACGTTCAAAGCGGCGTCCGCATGGATGCGCTTCAAAAGCGCGTATTCCCCTTGCGAGATATCCTGCCCCTCGTCCACGAACACGAGCCCGTACCGCGGCGTGAGCGCCCGCCCCGCCGCCGTGAGCACGTAGGCGACGGCGTACCCGTCCGACGGATACACCCCCTTCATGCCGAATTTTGCCTTGTACTTTTGCACCGTCTCGCGGTACAGCCAGCGCGCGACGGCTGCCCCGTCCCTGCATTTGCCGAGCTCGCGGCAGTCGCTCGTCAGGCGGACGACGGCGAAAAACTCGCGGAAGAGCTCGCATCCCCCACCCATGTCTGCGATGACCGCGCGGATACGCTGCGCCTCCTCCTTGAGCTGCGCGCGGCGGGCGATACGGTCGGCGTAGGTATACACCTCCTCCGACCCCTTTTTGAGACGGTACCGTTTGAGATCGGATATCTCCCGTTCGATGACGCCTTCCAGCGTCGTAAGGTCGTTTTGTGCCGCAAAAAAGATCTTTTCGGCATTCGCCGCCACATAGTGCGCGCAGCGGTAAAATTCGGTGAACTGACGGAAAAAGTAATCGGGCGTGCGCGGCTGTTCGCGCAGCACGAAGGTGAGGAAATCCTCCACCTGCACATATGCGCTCATGAGCGCGCGGAAGGGTTTTGTAAAGTAGAATCCCCCCTCTTTGTTGTCTTTGAGCTCGCCGAGCACCGCCCTTCTGACGCGCACGGACGCATTCTTGACGCGCACGAACTTTTGCTGCAGCTCCCCGCAGGCGGCGAGGATGCGTTCGGCGACTTCGCGGCATTCCCGCCCCGCGAACAGCCCAAAGATCCCGTCGTACAGCTTTTGCACCTTTGCCGCGGCGTCGGCGGTGAATTTTTGCGAATAGACGTAAGAAAGATACGCCTCGCTCTCCCGCGCGGAAGAGAGGTGCGCTTTTAGGTCGAGCCCCTCGTTCATGAGCGCGCGGAAAAAGTAGTCGCGCAGCGTCGTCGTGCGCACCTTTTGCAGTTCGAGCACTTGCGACAGTTCGTCGATAAAGGCGTTGAAGCTCACCGAAGGCGTGATAACGAGCACGTCGCGCGGGCGGATGGTCTCGTTGTTGTACATGAGATAGCTCAGCCTGTGCAGCAAGATCATCGTCTTCCCGCTGCCCGCGCAGCCCTGCAAGACGAAGCTCTCGCGCTCGGGCAGCGTGACGATCTCGAACTGCTGCTCTTGGATGGTGCGGATGATGTCGCGGATGTGTACGTCGTCCTTGCGGCTTTGAATGATGCTCCTAAGGTACGGGTCGAACAAGATCTCCTCGTCCCTGCCGCCGATCTCTTCGGGCGAGAGGACGTCGCGCACCGAAAGATACTCGTTGCGGAAATCGAGCAGCTTTCCGTTCTTGACGGAGAGCGCGCGGCGGAGCACGGTGCGGTACTCGTAATCGTTGATGGTGAACTGCACGCGGCTCTTTTGATAATAGCGGACGGCAAGCGGCGCGCGCCAATCGACGATCTCCAGATTGACGTCCCCCCTTTTGCCGATATAGTAACTGTTGTACCCTTCCTTGTCGTCCACCACGTCCATGCGGGCAAAGTAGGGTTCGGAAAAGAAAGGCTTGTAGCCGAGCAATTTCTTTTCTTCGGCGGCGATGAACGCCTTCTTTTCCTGCAAAGCGCGAAAATCCTCGGCGCCGTATTTCTCACGCGCGGCGATCTCGGCGATCTCCTCCTTTGCCGCGCGGATGCGCGCACGGATACGGGTGATGTACGCCGCTTTGAGCATGACGAGCACTGCGGAAAGGTGCCCTTCTTCGTACGCCGTCTGTTTCTCGCGGTCGATGAGTGCGAGATACCACGCCTTGTCCGCGCAGATCTTCGGATCCAGCCATTCGCGGACGGTCTTCTTTTCCCCCATGGCGCACCTCCCCTTGGTCATTGCTCTTATCATACCATAAAATGACGCGTTTGTGTTGCTTTTTATAAAAAAAGTTGCCCGCAGCAAGAAAAAAAAGCGGAGAAAACCCCGCTTTTTTGCGTTGATACGCATGCAATTGTGTGCATTTTTCAGTTGAAAAGCCGCGTGAGCTCCTTTTGCAGCGCACGGAACGCGGGAAGATTGAGCGAATAGATGAGCGTCTGCGCGCGGCGCTCGCATTTGACGAGCGCGCAGCCTTTGAGCACCGAGAGATGGTGCGATACCGTGGCGGGCGAGAGCGAAAACTGATCGGCGATCTCCCCCGCCGTGTGCGGACGGCTTTTTAACAGTTCCACGACTTTGCGCCGCGTCTCGTCGGACAGGGCGCCCCATGCGTTGTTCGTCATATCTTTCCTTCGTATTTCGAAAAATCTCTAAATATAGTATATCGCCGAAGGTAAAATATGTCAAGCATTCTTAGAAGATTTTCTAAATATCACCTGTGCTTGCCGTCATCGTCGTCATCATCGTCATCGTCGTCATCGTCCTCGTCTTCGTCATCGTCGTCATCGTCGTCATCGTCCTCGTCTTCGGGCTCGTAGAGTTCCTCCACCGCCTCCAAAAACTCATCGAACAGCTCATCGAAGAGGTACGCGTCGCCATAGCGCGCAAGCTCGCGTTCGAGCTCAAAAAAGTTTTCCAAAAGTTCTTCCTTGTCCTCGTCGCCGTCCTCGTAAATACAGTCTTCCCCGAGGTAGAGGTATTTGGCATTGAACGCCGCGGGCGGCAAGGCGGCAAGATCGGCACGGTAGGTCTGCATCAGCGCGTGCACGGTCTCGGCAAAGGTGGTGCGGAGCGCACCCAGCTCCCGTTCGAGGTAATCTTCGAAATCGCCCATCGCGCGTTCGTCGTAGGCGGCGATGAGCGCGTCCAGCTCGCCCTCCTCCATCCCGCGCACGGAATAAGCGCCGTCTGCCGCGAGGCGCGCGCGCACGCGTTCTTCCAGCTTTGCGCCGTCGGCACCCGTGCCGCACACGTGCACGCCGTCCGCCGTGATCAGGCGCTTTTCTTCGGAGAGCGCCACGAACTTTTCGCCCGCGTCCTCGGGCGTGAGCCCGACGAACGTCTCCCCCGCAATGAGCAGCGCGGCGTCGCGGTTGAGCGCTTTGACGCCCGTCACCTTATCCTTTTCGACGACGAACTCCACCGCGGGATTGATGCTGATATAGATCCCGCCCGTGAGCCCGCCGCCCAGCGTAAAGGGCAGGATGACGGCGAGCGCCAACACGCAAAACGCCAGCACGCAGGCGATGATCACCTTCCACCGATGCGGATGCGCGGCAGCGAGGACTTCTCCCGTCTGCTCCGCGCCGCAGGCGGCGCGTACGCGATCGTATATCTCGGGCGTATGCGCATCTGCCTCTGCCCGAAGCTCCCGTTCCAGCTCGCCGCGCTGCATCCTGCCACCTCCTTCCCGCAGTTGTCGTGTTTCGTCGAGGGCGGCGCGCATTTTTTCGACCGCCCGCCCGTAGTGCCACGTGACGGTGGCGAGCGGGAGATGCAGGATCTCCGCGATCTCCCGCCGTTTGTATCCTTCCGCCGCCGCAAGCATCAAAACGGCAAATTCCTTCTGCTTTAAGATACGCCGCGCCAGATCGATGAGCAGCCCGTATTCGTCCGCCTGCCACGTGCCGAACAATTCGGGCACGGCGGTCTCGTCGACGTGGACTTCCCGCCTGCGCCTGCGCCAAAGGGTGATCGCCTCGTTGCGGGCGATGCGCGCCACCCACGCCGCGCCGTTGCTGCCCGCGCGGTAGCGCGCGGCATGCGCGAGGACTTTTAAGTACGTCGACTGCATCGCATCCTCGGCAAGCATACGCTCGCGGAGGATGGAGAGCGCGATGTAATATACGGTCTTGCGCGTGAGGCGGTAGACTTCTTCCAACGCATCCCGCTCGCCGTTTGCGATCCTCGTAAGCGCCCGATCGACAGACATTTGCGCGCCCTCCCTTTTTGTCCCATTATATCAGACGGCGAAAGGCAAGTCAAGCGCCGTCACGCCGCTGTGCACCGCGTCCTCTGCGATCGTCATCGTCGTCATCGTCGTCATCATCGTCGAGATCGCCATCGTAAGGGAGCTGCGTATATTCATAGCCGTTCGCCGTTTTTTTGACGGCGAACCGACCGAAAGAACCGTCGGCAAGGCGGTACGTGACTGCGATCGCTTCGCTGCCGCCGCGCGTCTCTTTCCCGACCTCGTACACGCTGCGCGCACCGTCTTTGAGGATGCAAAGCGTGTACTCCGTCTCCTGCTCGCCGTGCTCTTCTTCCGTCTCGAACGCGATGCTCGTGCGCTCGACGAGCCTGCCGTCCTTGCGGATGCTGTATACATACTCGCGTTCCGCTTCGTGTTCGCCGCCTTCTTGTTCCGTCTCCGTTTCCAGATCCATCTGCACGTAGGTATCCGCATCCTCTGGATGGGTGGCGCGCATCCAAAATTCTTCGCTCGTCTCGCTCTCGCCGCCCTCGCGCTCGGTCTCCACGCTGCGATAGCCCGTCATCGGGTATTCCACGCCGTCGAGCACCGTGACGCCCGTCAGACGGTACGCCTCCGTTTTCTCCGCCTCGCCGTCGTCGTGCTCCTCACGGGAGACGACCTGCTCCTCCGAGTAATAGAGCACGTGCATAAGCGCGCTGCCGTCGGGCTGTTTGCCCTCGACGGTGAGCTTATAGTCGAACGCATACGCCTCGTCGGGATTCTCCGTGACCGCCGTGCGGAGCGCGTCGTCGTGCAGGAAAGCGTCCAATGCGCCGAAATACGCCTCGAACGCCTCTGCGCCCTGCAAAGGCGCCTCCTCTGCGCGCGCCGAAAGCGACGCGTTGCGCGCCATCCCCTCGGCAAGCAGGCGCGCCGTCGTGGCTGCGCCGACGCCGTAGGTGTCGCGCGCGCCCGCCTCAACGGAGAGCCCCGCTCCGCCAAAGCCGCCCTTTCCCTGCTCGTTCGTACCACACGCCGCGAATACCGCGAGCGCGGAACCTGCCACTGCCGCCGTCAGCAATGCTGCGATCGTCTTTTTCATATCCTGATCCTCCGTTTTAAGGTCTTGGGATGTCGTTTGCATCCCCTTTGCACCCTTACAACGCGGCAGCGGGCGATCTTGTTGGAAAAATTTTCAAATTTGCAAAAAAATTTTTTACGGCGTTTCACAAGGATAAAAATTTCCCCGCCGCAAACGCGGCGGGGAAATTTGTTTTAACCGTTTTTGGCTTCGTCTGCGGGCAGATCGCGGTAGCCGCCCGTAGCCTGTACGGAGACGTTCTTGTAATCCTTCATGCCCGTACCTGCGGGGATGAGTTTCCCGATGATGACGTTCTCTTTGAGACCGATGAGCGGATCGCGCTTGGTGCAGATGGCTGCCTCGGTGAGCACGCGGCTGGTCTCCTGGAAGGACGCCGCCGAAAGGAAGCTGTCCGTTGCGAGCGCGGCTTTGGTGATTCCGAGCAGCACGCGCTTTGCCGTTGCGGGCACGCCGCCCGCCACGATCGTCTTCTCGTTCTGTTCCTCGAAGTTGAACATATCGGTGAACTGCCCGGGAAGCATATCGGTGGTGCCTGCGTTCTCGATGCGGACCTTTCTGAGCATCTGGCGGACGATGATCTCGACGTGTTTATCGTTGATATCGACGCCCTGCGAACGGTAGACGGACTGGACTTCGTTGAGGATATAATCCTGCACGCCCTTGACGCCTTCGACGCGGATGATGTCCTGCGGGTTGACCGAACCTGCATTGAGCTGGGTCCCGGGCACCACGCGGTCGCCCTCTTTGACGAGGAGCTCCGCATTGAAGGGAAGCTCGTAATCTTTGAGGCGCTCCTTGGTGTCCTCCGCCGTGATGATGACGTGTTTGAGGTTATCGCTGTCGTCAAGATGCACGATGCCGTTGAACTCGCAGATGGTCGCAACGCCCTTGGGCTTGCGCGCCTCGAAGAGCTCCTCGACGCGGGGAAGACCCTGCGTGATGTCGCCCGTGGCGGCGATACCGCCCGTGTGGAAGGTACGCATCGTGAGCTGCGTACCGGGCTCGCCGATGGACTGCGCCGCAATGACGCCGACCGCCTCGCCCACCTTGATGGGAAGGGTGGTCGCCATATCCTTGCCGTAGCACTTGGCGCAAACGCCGAAGCGCGTATTGCAGTTGAAGATGGAACGGATGGGCACGCCGCTTTCCTGATACTTGGCGATGCTAGCGATCTTCTTTGCCATCGTCTCGGTGATCATCTCGTTGCAGGGCACGAGCACTTCGCCCTGTTCGTCCGTGATGTCCTCCGCGGCAAACCTGCCCGTAAGACGGTCTTCGAGCGATTCGATGACGTCGCCGCCCGCATTCGTGATGGCTTTGACGAAGGTCGCGCGCGGACGCCTGCCTGCGCAGCAATCCTCTTCGCGGACGATGACGTCCTGCGAGACGTCGACGAGACGGCGGGTCAGATAACCCGAGTCTGCCGTTTTGAGCGCCGTATCGGCAAGGCCCTTTCTGCCGCCGTGCGACGAAATGAAGTATTCGAGCACGGAGAGCCCGTTGCGGAAGCACGATTTGACGGGGACTTCGATCTTTCTGCCCTGCGGGTTGACCATGAGACCGCGCATGCCCGAAAGCTGCTTGATCTGGTCGATGGAACCGCGTGCGCCCGAATCCGCCATCATCCAGATGGGGTTGAACTTATCCTTCGCGCCCTGGTCTTTGAGGAGCCCCGCGACCTTATCCGTCGCGTCGTCCCAGACCTTGATGACGGCGTTGTAGCGCTCTTCTTCGCGCAGGAGACCGCGCGCGTACTTTTTGGCGATATCGGCGACCTGCTTTTCGGCATCCTCGACGATGCCCGCCTTTTCGTTGGGGATCTTCATATCGAAGACGGAGGTCGTGAGCGCGGCGATCGTGGAGTACCTGTAACCGCGCTCCTTGATCGCGTCGAGCACCGCCGCCGCTTTGGGCGCGTACCCCGTCTTGAAGCATGCCTCGACGATGCGGGAAAGATGCTTTTTGCCGATCGCCTTGGCGCTGCCGATGAACTCGGTGGAGAGTTCGAGCTTCAGATAATCTTCGGGCGCTTCGCGCTTGACGAACCCGAGATCCTGCGGCATATTGTCGTTGTAGATGATCCTGCCCACCGTCGTTTTGAGGACGCCCGTCACGGACATGAGCCCCGTGACCTCGTTCTTGGTGACGAACACGTGACCGCGCAGCCCGTTGTTGGGCACGATCTCATCGCGGTCGAAAGTGCGTTCGTAAGGAAGCTCGAGCGAATCGAACTTGCCTGCGGGCAGCTCCACCGTACGGCGGACGTAGATCTCGTCCTGGCAGTGTACGTCTTTGAGCTGATAGCTCATGAGCGCCTCGTCAAAGGAGGCGTACACGGGCGGGATATATACCTCGCCGTTCTCGTCGGGTCTGCCTTGCGCGTCGTACTTCTTGCCTTCCTCGCGGCGGAGAATGGTGAGATAGTACGCGCCGATGATCATATCCTGTGTGGGGCTCATGACCGACTTGCCGTCCGCGAGCTTTAAGATGTTGTTCGCGGAGAGCATCAGGAAGCGGGCTTCTGCCTGCGCCTCGATGGAGAGCGGAAGGTGCACTGCCATCTGGTCGCCGTCGAAGTCGGCGTTGAAAGGACCGCAGACGAGCGGGCTGATCTTGATCGCCCTGCCCTCGATGAGGATGGGCTCGAACGCCTGGATGGAGAGACGGTGCAGCGTGGGTGCACGGTTCAAAAGCACGGGATGCTCTTTGATGACCTCTTCGAGGACGTCCCAAACAAAATCCTTGCCTTTTTCCACCGTGCGCTTCGCACTCTTGATGTTGTGGCACTTGTTCGTCTCGACGAGCCGCTTCATCACGAAGGGCTTGAAGAGCTCGATCGCCATCTCCTTAGGAAGACCGCACTGATAAATTTTGAGTTCGGGGCCGACGACGATGACCGAACGGCCGGAGTAGTCGACACGCTTGCCCAAAAGGTTCTGACGGAAACGCCCCTGCTTGCCGCGCAGCAGCCCCGAGAGCGATTTGAGCTCGCGGTTGGAAGGACCGGAGAGCGGCTTGCCGCGCCTGCCGTTATCGATGAGGGCGTCCACCGCCTCCTGCAGCATGCGCTTTTCGTTCTTGACGATCATCTCGGGCGCGCCGAGCTCGATCATGCGCTTTAAGCGGTTGTTGCGGTTGATGACGCGGCGGTAAAGGTCGTTGAGGTCGGAAGACGCGAACCTGCCGCCGTCCAGCTGGACCATCGGACGAAGATCGGGCGGGATGACGGGCAGAACGGTGAGCACCATCCATTCGGGCTTGTTGCCGCTCTTGCGGAACGCTTCGATGATCTCGATGCGCTTGATGGCTTTTACGCGCTTGGGACCCGAGGCGTTCGTCTCGATGATCTCCTTGCACAGGCGGCTCTCCTCTTCGAGGTCGACCGCCATTAAAAGTTCGCGGATCGCCTCCGCGCCCATGCCCACTTTGAGCCCCGTGACGGCGCCGTCGCCGATGCCGTCCTCGATCTCGCGGAGCTTGCGGTCGTTGATGACCTGCTTGTATGCGATGCTCTCCCCTTCCGTCTGCGCGACGAATGCCGCAAGCGCCTCTTCGTTTGCGAACGACTCGTCGTGGACGAGCTTGGCGCGGCGGCAGGAGAGCACAAAGGATTTTTCACCGTCCACGGTGCGCTCTTTGAGCGTATAGAACTGCGCCATGGCGCCGTCCTTCATTTTAAGGAGCATCGCCTGCAGATCTTCCGCCGCTTTTGCGGAAGTTGCGGAAACGTCCTCGATATCGTTGAGGTCGCGCACGCTCGCAAGCAGGCTCTCCTCGGCGCAAAGTTCGCCTTCGAGCGCGGCGGCGAGCGCCTTCTTCGCCTCGTCGCGGACAGAATAGACCTGCTCCTTGGGTTCGGAGAGACCCACGACGGCGACGTTCATGCCGCTCGCGCGGGTGCGCAGATCCCCGTCGTGACGCAGGGCGACCATCTTATTGACGAAGCCCGCGTCCAACACGGCATACGCCGCGAAGTAGATGACCTGTTCGAGGGCTTTGGGTCCCATATCGAGGAGCAGACCGATCTTGCTGGGCACGCCGCGGAAATACCAGATGTGCGAAACGGGCGCGGCAAGCTCGATGTGCCCCATGCGCTCGCGGCGCACCTTGGCACGCGTGACTTCGACGCCGCACTTTTCGCAGACGATCCCCTTATAGCGGATGCGCTTGTATTTTCCGCAATGGCACTCCCAATCCTTGGTGGGACCAAAGATCTTTTCGCAGAAAAGTCCGTCCCGCTCGGGTTTTTGCGTGCGGTAGTTGATGGTCTCGGGCTTGGTGACCTCGCCGTACGACCATTCCCTGATCTTTTCGGGAGACGCGATGCTGATCTGAATGGAGTTAAAATCGTTTAATTCGTACATACTTCCCTCCCGTTATTCCTCGTCGCCGTCGTCGAAGAGGTCGCTCTTCGTCTCGTCTTCGTCTTCCGCCTCGTCGTCATCGGCGAAGAGGTTGCCGAAGGAGAAATCTTCGTCCACGTCCGACATATCGTCGTCGTCCTCGTCTTCGCCCTCTTTGAAGAGGTCGTCGGAGACGAAGTCCTCGTCGTCGCCCGCTTCGTCGAAGATGGAGCCGATGCCCTCGTCTTCCTCGTCCTCGTCGGGCAGAGAGAAGTCGAAGTCCTGCTCTTCCTCGTGGCGATCGTCGCGGCGGGGTTCGCGGTCGTCATCGTCGTCAAATTCGCGGATGACGAGCTCTTCGTTGTTCTCGGTGAGCACTTTCACATCGAGCGCGAGCGATTGCAGTTCCTTCAACAGCACCTTGAACGCCTCGGGGATGCCGGGCTCGGAGATGTTGTTGCCTTTGACGATGCTCTCGTACGTCTTGACACGGCCGACGATATCGTCCGACTTGACGGTGAGGATCTCCTGCAGGATGTGCGCGGCGCCGTAAGCCTCGAGCGCCCACACCTCCATTTCGCCGAAACGCTGACCGCCGAACTGCGCCTTACCGCCGAGCGGCTGCTGCGTGACCATCGAGTAAGGACCGATGGAACGCGCGTGGATCTTGTCGTCGACGAGGTGGATGAGCTTGATCATGTACATGATACCGATCGTGACGCGGTTCTCGAAGGGTTCGCCCGTTCTGCCGTCGAACACCTGGAACTTGCCGTCCACCTTGCCTTCGGGATTAAAGAGGTTGTTTTCGCGGAAGAGCTGTTCGATATCGCTCTCCGTTGCGCCGTCGAAGACGGGCGTGGCGATCTTCCAGCCCAGCTGACGGCACACATAGCCGAGGTGCACTTCGAGCACCTGACCGATGTTCATACGCGAAGGGACGCCGAGCGGGTTCAAAAGGATCTGCAGCGGCGTACCGTCGGGCAGGAAGGGCATATCGCTCTGCGGCAGCACGCGGGAGATGACGCCCTTGTTGCCGTGGCGGCCCGCCATCTTGTCGCCCACCTGGATCTTACGCTTTTGCGCGATGTATACGCGCACGAGCTTGTTGACACCGGGCGAGAGTTCGTCTTTGTTCTCACGCGTGAAGATCTTCACGTCGACGACGATACCGCCTTCGCCGTGCGGCACGCGCAGCGACGTATCGCGCACCTCGCGCGATTTTTCGCCGAAAATGGCGCGCAGGAGGCGCTCTTCGGGCGTGAGTTCGGTCTCGCCCTTGGGCGTGACCTTGCCGACGAGGATATCGTTGGAACCGACCTCGGCGCCGATGCGGACGATGCCGTTCTCGTCAAGGTCTTTGAGCGCGTCGTCGCCCACGTTGGGGATGTCGCGCGTGATCTCCTCTTCGCCGAGCTTGGTGTCGCGGGCTTCCGTTTCGTGCTCCTCGATATGGATGGAGGTGAAAACGTCGTCCTGCACGAGTTTTTCGGAGATAAGGATCGCGTCCTCATAGTTATAGCCTTCCCACTCCATGAAGCCGACGAGGATGTTCTTGCCGAGGGCAAGCTCGCCGCCCCACGTGGAAGGGCCGTCTGCAATGACGTCGCCCTTGTTCACGCGGTCGCCCGTGGAGATGATGGGACGCTGATTGAGGCAGGTCCCCTGGTTGGAACGCTCAAATTTCTTTAAGGGATATTCGGCGATGAAGCCGCTGTCCTCGCGGATCTTGATGAGGTCGGAAGCGACGCCCACCGCGACGC
>CALVPW010000108.1 GCA_944354085.1 uncultured Clostridia bacterium
GAAACAAACAAAAGTGACCCGACAGCTTCGAATATTGCCAAGATCGCACGATACTTCAACGTCACGTCCGACTATCTCCTCGGGCTTGCCGACTGACCCTTTCGGGCCGCACGCGCCCCTCGGCGCAGCAACTTACGGGACTTCGCTCTTCGCGGAGCCCTTTTCTTTTTGCAAAAAAGCGCATTCTTCCTCGGTGAGGTATTCCTCGATGCAAACAAGGCGCGCAAACGCCCTCTCCGCCCCCGTCCGATCGCCCGTCTGCTTGGCGCGCTCGTACTTCAAAAAGAGCAGCGCCGCAAAGGCGCGCGCATCCTCGCGGATGACGGGCGCCTCGTCAAGGAGCGCCGCGGGAATGGCGGCATACCCCTCTTTTTGCGCGATGCCCTGCGCTTGCAGCACGCGGAGGGTGACGTCCGTCTCCGCGTCCTTCCGCACGATCCCGCAGATCACGCCGCCGTCCGTCCTGCCCGCGCCCGTCTCGCAAGGCAGGAGCGCAAGGATGCCTTCGGCAAGCGAAAGCGGCGTAAAGAGCAGGAAAAAGTACAGCGCGGGCGTGAGTGCGCTCTCCCGTAAAAACAAGATCAGCAATACGGCGGCAGCATACAAAAAATTGAAGAGCGCGCCGCCCAGCGCCGTCAAAACGAGCCGTCCCTTGATATGCGCGCCGCCCGACGGCACAATGGCGGTCTCCCCTGCCGTACCCGCCCAAAAGCGGTACCTGACGCCGCGGCGGGAGATCTCCAGCCTGCCGACGCGGAAAACGGGCAGCCGCATGCGCGCGCACAGCCCGCACACCGCGTGCCCGAGCTCGTGCACGAGGATGTGCGGCGGCAGCAAAACGTAGCACGCCGCTCCCGCGAGCATCGCGGCGCCGTAGGCAGACCAACCGTCGGACGCGTCGAATGCCACCAAAAAGACGCCGGCATACAACACCACGCCGACGCCCGCGAACGCCGCGGCGGTGAGCACGCACGAAAGTACGATATAGACCCGACGATTCAGCATACGAACCCCCTGTACCGAAGATACCCTTCGAGATTGTCCGCATCCGAAAAGGTGATAACGTCCAGCCCGAGCGTCCGCATGACGCCCGCGAGCAGCACCGCGCCGCCCGTGATGACGTCGGCGCGCTTTTCTTCCATCCCGGGAAGCGCTTTACGCGCTTGGAGCGAGAGCGCGGCGAGACGTTCGGCTTCGTCCCGCACCCACGCGTACGAAAGCCGCGTCCCGTGCGCGCCGCCATCTTCGTAGCCGCGCCCGCGCAGCAGGCAGGCGAGCGTGCAAGCCGTTCCGCCCACCGCATAAAAAGGTACGCAAAACTTCCGTCCCGCAAGCGGCGAGAGCGCCTCTTCCACGGCAGCCGCAAGACGCGCCGCATCCTGCCCGCACAAATCTTTGAGACGGACGACGCCTACGGGAAGACTGATGGCGAGCGCCGTTTTGCCGCCCGTCCGCACGAATACCTCCGTGCTCGCGCCGCCGATATCGATCGTACCGCCGTCCCCCGTCCCGATCGCACCGAGCGCGCCGAGGAGCGCTTCCCGTTCCCCGGGGATCACGTCGACCGCAAGCCCGCACGCATCTTTGACGCGCGCGCAGAGATCGTCGCCGTTTCGCGCGCCGCGCACGGCAGCCGTCGCAAACGCAAAGGTGCGCTCTGCGCCCGCTTCGCGCACAGCCTCCGCATAAAAGGCGCAAACCTCCTCCTGCGTACGGCGCATCGCATCCTCCTGCAGCAGCCCGTCCTGCATCCCGGCTGCAAGGCGCGTCGTAAAAAGTTTTTTATACAAAGTACCGCCCGCCCAAAGCATCAGGCGGACGGAATTCGATCCGATGTCTATGACGGCGTACTTCATCCCGCCCCTCACTTGCGGGAGGTCCAGCCTTGCTGCAGCGCAAGGTAATACAGCCCGTCCTGCGTTTCGTAAAAATTCAGATCGCGCTCACCCGAGGCGATCATCTCCTCGTAACGGGCGATCTCATCGTCGAGACGGGAACTCTGCGCGTTGGCGACGCCGATCTGGACGAACTGCACGATGAGGATGACGATGAGGAACAAAACCAAAAGCACGCCCGCGACCGTTGCGCCGGCGGCGATCTTCCGCATCTTCTCTTCGGTCATGCCCGTTTGTTTTTTGGACATATCTTCATTTTCCTTTTGCGTTTCTTACCCGTATTATACAACTTTTCGGCGATAATTGCAACGATTTTATGCAAACTTTTCGAATAGAGCGCAAAACCTGCCGCCATCCCCGCCGCATAATACCAGCGCGGCGAAGGCAGCGCGAGCCACACGGAAAGGCATAAAAAGAGCGCGCCGCAAGCAATGCAGAACGCCGCGTCCAAAAAATAGCGCAGCGGCGCTTTTAAGCGCGCGGCGGGAAGGAGATCATACAGCAGCGCGCCGCACGCGCCAAAGAGGATGCAGACGAGAAATTCCCTCACCGAAAGAGTTTTCCCGCCTTTCCGCCCGCCGAAAGATAACGGATGGCGTCCACCGTTCCGCTTGCCGAAAAGTTGCCGCTCCCCTCCGAAAAGGCGAGCACTTTGAGCCCGCTCCCTTCGATGCGCACCTTACCGCCCGCGGCGGTGAGCAGGATGGAACGATCGGAAAAGGCGTCCACCCGCTCCACGCCCGTCATCGTGAGTTTGTTCCTGTTTTCGAGCGTGACGACGCTCTGCTTGCTCTCTGTCATACCTTACCCTATGCGGCAAGTGCAAAAAAAATCCCGCCGAAAGGGCGGGATGCGGAAAAATACAATATATTATGTCACGCATAATACTATGAAAACTATTGCAATTTCGCTTTTGCACGCGCTTTTGCACGCAATTCGCTGTCAAGGATGCGCTTGCGGATGCGGACATTGAGCGGCGTCACTTCCAAAAGTTCGTCGTCGCCGATGTATTCGAGCGCCTCTTCGAGGCTGAGTTTTTTGGGCGGGATGAGGCGGAGCGCATCGTCCGACGAGGAGGAGCGGGTATTCGTGAGATGCTTCGTTTTGCACACGTTCACGTTGATATCCTCGTCCTTGGGCGAGCAGCCGACGACCATCCCCTCGTAGACGGGCGTCCCCGGCGTGATGAACAGCACGCCGCGCCCCTGCGCGTTGAAGAGCCCGTACGTTACGGCTTCGCCCGTTTCGAAAGCGACGAGCGAGCCCGTCGTACGGCGGCTGATCTCCCCTTTGTAGGGCTGATACTCAAAGAACACCGAGCTCATCACCCCTTCGCCCTTGGTATCCGTCAAAAACTCGCTCTTATAGCCGAAGAGCCCGCGCGAAGGCACCAAAAATTCGAGGCGCATGCGCGACCCCATCGCGTTCATGTGAACGAGCTCGCCCTTGCGCTCGCCCATGCTCTGGAACACGGGCCCCGTGTTGTCTTCGGGCACGTCGACGATAAGGCGTTCGACGGGTTCGTATTTTTCGCCGTCCACCTCGTGATAGAGCACCTTGGGCGCGCTCACCTGGAATTCGTACCCTTCGCGGCGCATCGTCTCGATGAGGATGGAAAGGTGCATCTCCCCTCTGCCGCTCACGCGGAAAGCGTCCGTCGAATCGGTATCCTCCACGCGGAGGGAGACGTCGCGCAAAAGTTCGCGGTACAGCCTGTCGCGCAGGTGGCGGGTGGTGACGAATTTTCCCTCCTTCCCCGCGAACGGGGAATCGTTGACGGAAAAGATCATCTCCACCGTCGGATCGGAGATCTTGACGAACGCGACGGGCTCGCGGCAGTCCGCCGCGCACACCGTATCGCCGATGTTGATCTTTTCGAGCCCCGAAAAACAGACGATATCGCCTGCCGTCGCGCTTGCGCAGGGCACGCGGCTGAGCCCTTCGATCTCGTACAGGTTGACGATCTTGCCGCGCAGCGCCACGTCGGGATGGTTATAGTTGCACACGATCACGTCGGCATTCTGTCTGGCGACGCCGCGCTCCACCCTGCCGATGCCGATACGCCCGACGTAATCGTTATAATCGATGGACGAGACGAGCAGCTGCAGCGGACCCTTTTCGTCGAGTTCGATGGGCGGAAAATGCGAAAGAATGGTCTCGAACAGCGGAACGAGGTCGCTCCCCTTCTCGTCGGGATCGAGCGACGAGGTGCCGTCGCGCCCCGAACAGAACACGAACGGGCTCTCGAGCTGATCGTCGGAAGCGTCGAGATCCATCAAAAGTTCCAGCACTTCGTCGATGACTTCCTTGACGCGGGCGTCGGGACGGTCGACTTTGTTGACGACGATAATGAGTTTGAGCCCCATCTCGAGCGCCTTTTGGGTGACGAAACGCGTCTGCGGCATGGGACCTTCCGCCGCGTCCACTAAGATGAGCACGCCCGAGACCATTTTGAGCACGCGCTCGACTTCGCCCGAGAAGTCCGCATGCCCGGGCGTATCGATGATGTTGATCTTGACGCCGTTATAATGGATGGACGTATTCTTGGCAAGGATGGTGATGCCGCGCTCGCGTTCGAGTGCGCCCGAGTCCATCACGCGGTCTTCCACGACCTGATTTTCGCGGAAGGTGCCGCCCTGTTTGAGCATCTGATCGACGAGGGTCGTTTTCCCGTGGTCGACGTGTGCGATGATCGCAATATTCCTTAAATCTTCTCTGACCATATTTACCTCTTTTACCAAAGTGGTATTGTAATACATTTCGCCGCACAAGGCAACAAAAATCGCGCTTTGAACGAAAAAAATTTGCCCCGCAGGGCAAATGAAAGAATTCAGAACGGCTTGGGCGACAGGTTGCGGTAGGTGCGGAAGGTAAAAACGTATCCGTTGTCCTCGACGGGCGCACTCTCCTTTTCGAGCACGAAAGCGGGATCGGCGTCAAGATCGGGCACGAAAGTATCCGCGCCGCCCACCGCATCCACGCGGGTGACGAGCACCTCCGTGCAATACGGGATCAAAAGGCGGTACACGCTCGCCCCGCCGATGACGAACACGTCGTCCGCGGGATAGCGCTTGACCGTCTCAAAAAGCGCCTCGGGCGAATGCACGCAGATCACGTCCTCGTCCACGTCGTCGGGACAGAGCACGATGTTGACGCGGTTTTTTAAGGGCTTGCCGCCCGGGAAAGAGAGCAGGGTGTTCAGCCCCATCACCACGACTTTCCCCTTGGTCGTCTCGCGGAAAAACTTCATATCCTTGGGAAGCGAGAACATGAGCGCGTTGTCCTTGCCGATGCCCCACTCCCTGTCTGCATGAAAGATCGCTCTCATACTGCCACCGGGATCTTCGCCGCAAGCGGCGTAAAGTTATAATCTTCGAGGCGGAAGCTATCCACCGTAAAGTCGTAGAAATTTTTGACGGAAGCATCGACGATAAGTTTAGGCGCGGGCAGCAAGGGATTTTTTATCACCTCTTCGACGATGGGGATATGCCTGTCGTAAAGATGCGCGTCGGCGATGACGTGCACGAGCTCGCCCGCTTTGAGCCCGCTCACCTGCGCGATCATGACGAGCAGCACCGCGTACTGTACCACGTTCCAGTTGTTTGCCGTGAGCATATCGTTGGAGCGCTGGTTCAGAACGGCGTTGAGCGTATCGCCCGACACGTTGAACGTCATCGAATAGGCGCAGGGATACAGATGCATCTCGTGCAGGTCTTCGAAATTATACAAATTCGTGAGGATGCGCCGCGAAGCGGGGTTGTGTTTGAGGTCGTAGAGCACGCGGTCGACCTGATCGAACTCCCCCTCCTTATACTTGCTTTTTTTGGCGAGCTGATAGCCGTACGCCTTGCCGATGGAGCCCGTCTCGTCCGCCCAGCTGTCCCAGATATGCGAATGCAGATCGCGGACATTGTTGCTCTTTTTTTGCCAGATCCACAAGATCTCGTCGATGCACGAACGGAACGCCGTGCGGCGGATGGTGAGGATGGGGAACTCCTTTTGCAGGTCGTAACGGTTGACGATGCCGAATTTTTTTACGGTGTGCGCGGGCGTGCCGTCCTCCCAGCGGGGACGCACCTCGGCGTTCGTATCCCACACGCCGTTTTGCATGATATCCTTGCAATTTGCGATAAAGATCTCGTCGGCTCTGCTCATGATCTCCTCCCGCGCTCACGCGCCGATGCAGCTTTGGATGCGGGCGCGCGCCTTTTCTTCGCCCATGATCTGCATGATCGACCAAAGATCGGGCGTGTTCGCCCTGCCCGTCACGGCGATGCGCAGCACTTCCGCCACGTCCGAAACGCTGCCTTTATAGGCGGCGGGATCGGCTTTGTAGTCGCGCATCTCGGCGGCAAATCCCAACGACGCCGCCACTTCTTTGACCTTCGAAAACCATACCTGCGCGTCGTCCGAAGCGTCGTATGTCTGTAAAAACGCCTGTAAAACTGCGTCCCGCGTGGCGTTATCGACGCGGTAGGCATCCTCCTGCACCCTCTCGCCGAAGAAGTATCCGATCATGGAGAGCGCCTGTTTTGCGGTGACGAAGTCCTTGCGGCGCTTCTTCCCGCCGATGCCCATGCAAAGCGAGAGCACCTTCAAAAGATACGCCTCGTCCGCAAAATACGCCCGCTGCGGCTCGCTGCCGTATGCGAACGCCCACGCCCGCAAAAACGCGAGCATCTCCTCGGCGGTCAGCGCGGAAAGCTCGGTCTTGGAGATATCGTTGAGCTTATCGAGGTCGAACAGCGCGCCGCTTTTGCTCATCTTGCGGATATGGAAGGGAAATTCTTCGAGCGGCTTTTCGGGAAATTTGCGGTGCCACTCTTCAAAATCCGAATTGAGCAGCGTGAGCATGTACACCTTGACCGCGTGCGGGTGGTAGCCCTCCTGCCTGTAATAGGAGAGCGACAGCTCGGGATCCTTGCGCTTGGAGAGCTTGCGCTTGGAAGCGCCGTCCATCTTCATGAGCGAACAGTTGTGCCCGTATTTGGGACGGCGGAACCCTAAAACGTCAAACAGTTCGAGGTGGATGGGCAGCGACGCCAGCCACTCCTCGCCGCGGATGACGAGCGTCGTCCGCATGAGATGATCGTCGACGGCGTGCGCGAAATGATACGTCGGGATGCCGTCCGATTTTAAGATGACAACGTCCTGATCGTTTTCGGTAACAGTCACGTCGCCCTTGATCTCGTCGTGGAAGGTGAACTTATGCGAGGCGTCCCCCATCGATCTGAGACGGATGACGTAAGGTTTGCCCGCGTCGAGCGCGGCATAGATCTCCTCCTCGGAAAGGCTGCGGCATTTTGCGTACTTCCCGTAATAGCCCGTGATCGCCTTGTTCGCCGTCTGCTCTTCGCGGAGCGCGGCGAGCTCCTCTTCCGTACAAAAACAGGGATACGCGCGCCCCTTTTTGATGAGCGCGCGGGCGTAGGCGCGGTAGATCTCCGCACGCTGCCGCTGGTACCACGGCGCGTACGTCTCGTCCCCGCCGATCTCGGCGCCTTCATCGAAGCTGATATCGAAATATTCGAGCGCGGAGATGACCGCCTCCACGGCGCCGTCCACCTTGCGCTTCAGATCGGTATCCTCGATGCGCAAAAAGAGCACGCCGCCGCTTTGGTGCGCGATGCGCTCGTTGGCGATGGCAACGAAAAGATTGCCCAGATGGATAAAGCCCGTCGGCGAGGGCGCAAGGCGCGTGACCTCGGCATTTGCGGGCAGATCGCGGGGCGGGTAGCGTTTTTCGTATGTCTCTAAGGGAGGAAACTCCCCGGGGATGAGACGGGATGCAAGTTTTTCGAGATCCATGGCAAAATCCTTAAAAAAGTTTGAGCGTATCGGGCGCGATCTCCGCGAACCCGTTCTCCACGTCGTGTACGAGCGCGACGGCGCGTTCGAGCATGGGCGTCGGCACGCCGACCGCCTGCCCCGCCTTCACCGCGGCGCCCGCCACGAAATCGACGTCGCACCGCTTGCCCGCGCGGATGTCGCGCAGCATGCCCGAGCGCGTCTCGCGGTAGGCGCGGAACGCCGCAGGCAGCAAAAGTTTTGCAAAACGCCCGCCGAAGATCTTAAAAAGATCGTGCCCGTTTAAGGGAAGGCGGGTGCAGCCGTACGCCTTGGCGACGGCAAGCACTTCGCGCATGAGCGCGAGCAAAAGCGCTTTGTGTTTTTTGGAAAGTTCGTAAAAGGTCAGCCCCGAGACCGCCGAAAGCGTGGAAAACGCGGCGTTCACGGCAAGTTTTGCAAAGCGTATCTCTTTGAGATCGCCCGTTGTGAGCGTTCCCGCATGTGCGAAGACGGGCGCGAGCTCTGAAAGGCGCTCCCCCTTGCCAAACGCGCCGAGCGAAAGATGAAATCCCGTTGCGCTCGTGACGCGGACGACGCCCGGGCGAACGTTCTCCGCGCTCCATGAGAGGGTGCAGCCGTACACGCGGTCGGCGCCGAAGGTCTTGGCAAGCTCTGCCTCGGGCAGCCCGTTCTGCACGGTGACGAGCGCGCCGTCCTCCTTTAAGAACTGCTTCAAAAAGAGGGATGCGGCATGATTCTCCCGCTGTTTGACGGCGAGGATGATCACGTCGTACTGCCCCTGCATCTCCGAAGGAAGTTTCGCGCGTACCTTGACGCAGCGGGTGAGCGCGCCTTCGATGATGGCGCCCTCCGCATTCATCGCCGCGGCATGCGCCGCGTTGTGCGTGACAAAATCCAAGGACATTTCGTCCAACAAAACGCCGAGCGACGTTCCCATCGCCCCGGCGCCGTAAATACACATTCTCATATCTGAAATCCCGTGGCAGCCGCGATCGCCGCCACCGTTTCGTCGATGGTCTGCCCGTCGCAGCAGACGGTGACATCGGCGTATTTTTCATAGAGCGGGACCCGCTCCGCGTACAGATCGTGCAGCGTAAGAACGTCGCCGCGCATCACCACACCGCGCTTTTCGAGGCTGGGGATCCTGCGCGAGACTTCCTCCTCGCCAAGTTGCAGATAGACGATCGTGCCCAGCTTTTTCAGATGCTCCATCGCGCGGGGAGAATAGCATACGCTCCCGCCCGTTGCGATGACGCAGCGCATGGCGGCGATCCCCGCATTCACGCGCTCTTCGATGGCAAGAAACCCCTCCGCGCCCTCTTTTTGTATGATCGCCGAGAGCAGCGCGCCCTGTTCCCCCTGAATGATGAGGTCGGTATCGATAAAGCCGTATCCGATGCGCTTTGCGAGCAATACGCCCGCCGTACTTTTGCCCGAAGACGGCATGCCGATGAGGATAAGATCGTCCATAAAAATTATTATACCGCATCTGTATGCAAATGTCAATCGCAAGCGCCGCCTATCCGCGCACACGGCAAAAAAATTTGCGCCGCCGCGGGAAGAATTTATAAAACCCGCCCAAAAAAAGTTGTCTTTTCCCTGCCGATGTGGTATACTGTTTCCCGTATTTTAGAAAAAGGAATGCATGACTGTGTTGAACTTACTTGTTCCCGCTACTTTCTACCGTCCCGAACTCGAAACGGTATATTACGCCATCAACTACACGCTGATCGCGCTCATGGCGATCGCCGCGATCGCTGCGATCGTCCTCGTGATGCTGCAGCCCGGCAACTCGCAGGGTATCGACGCGCTCGGCGGCACGAGCGAGACCTTTTACGGAAAGAACAAAGGCCGCTCGCTCGAATCCAAACTCAAAATGTGGACGATCATCTGCCTCGCCGTACTTGCCGTGCTTGCGATCGTCTTCTTTATCCTGCAGATCCCCTCGATCTGGGGCGAAGTGCTCTAAGCGAACTGAACAACAACCGAACGGGCGGCATTTTCGTGCAGCCCGTTTTTAATACTTTTTCAAGAGAAAAAATATGGACGCAAAACGATCGTTACTGCAAAAGATAAAAGACGGCTCCTTTGCCCTGCTCACGGGCGAAGAGATCGCCAAAAAGCTCCGCTTAAAAGGCAAAGCCGCCGCGGGGCTCGAAGATATGCTGACAAGTTTATGCCGCGCGGGCGAGCTCCTGCGCGATCTGAAAGGCAGAGTGGGTACGGCGGAACAGTTCCGCGCGACGACGGGCACCATCTCCGGCAACGAACGCGGCTTCGGCTTTTTCGTGCCCGACGACGGCAGCGAAGACCTGTTCATCCCCCACCGCGCCCTCAAAGGCGCTTTTCACGGCGACAGCGTGCTCGCCTTCCGCAAAGGCGGCAGAGCGGGCGACGAAGGCGAAGTGCTCGCCGTATTAAAGCGCGGGCGGACGCAGCTCGTGGGGCTCTTCACGCGCGAACGCAGCGGCGGATACGTACACCCCGACGAAAAGAAGTTCCATTCGGATATCTTTATCCCCAGCGACCGCACCAAGGGCGCGGCGGGCGGCAGCAAAGTCGTCGTGCGGGTGTATCACTTCGAAGGCAAGATGCCCAAGGGCGAGATCGTGGAGGTGCTCGGGGAAGGCGGCGACTTCTTCGTGGAGGAGAAGGCGCTCATCCGCGCGCACGATCTCAAAGAGGAATTCCCGCCCGAAGTGCTCGCAGCCGCCGAACGGCAGGCGGAGCGCTCCCCGCTCGACGATCTCGGCGGAAGAGTCGACCTTAGGGATGAACTCATCATCACGGTGGACGGCGAAGACACGCGCGACATCGACGACGCCATCTCCATCCGCAAGGAAAACGGGAAATATTACCTCGGCGTGCACATCGCAGACGTCACCCACTACGTAACATGGAAGAGCGAGATCGATAAAGAGGCGTTCTCCCGCGGGACGAGCGTCTACTTTCCCGACCGCGTTCTGCCCATGCTCCCCACCGCCCTCTCCAACGATATCTGTTCGCTGAACGAGGGCGTGCCCCGTCTCACCCTCTCCTGCTTTATGACGGTGGACGGGCGCGGGAAGGTGCTCGAACGCAGCGTTGCGCCCTCCGTCATCTGCTCCCGCCACCGCATGACCTACACCGACGTGACGGCGATCGCCGAAGGCTACCGCGAGGCGCGCGACCGCTATCCCGACCTCATCGGCTTCGTCGAGACGGCAACGGAGCTCACCAAGATCTTAAAACGCGCCCGCGAGAGCCGCGGCGGCGTGGCTCTCGACGTGAAAGAGGCGAAGATCTTGTACGAGGACGGGAAGATCACCATCCCCGACTATAAGCGCACCATCTCGCACGAGATGATCGAACAGTTCATGGTGCTCGCCAACGAGAGCGTTGCGACCATCATGACCGAGCGCAAGATGCCCTTCGTGTACCGCGTGCACGAGCGCCCGAGCGAGGACAAGGCAAAGGACTTCCACACCTTTTTGACGGAGGCGGGCGTGCATCCCAAATTCGACCCTTCTGCCGTGAGCCCCGCCGACTACCGCGATCTTTTGCGCTCTTTGGAGGATTCCCCGCTCTACTCGCTCGTCAACCGCGTGATGCTGCGGTCGATGATGAAGGCGGTCTATTCGCCCGAAAATGTGGGGCACTTCGGCTTGGCGTCCGACTGCTATTGCCACTTCACTTCCCCCATCCGCCGCTATCCCGATCTTTGCATCCACCGCATCATCAAGGAGAGCCTCTCCGATCCCGAGAAGACGCGCGAGACCTACAAAAAATTCGTGACGGAGGCGGCGACGCGTTCCTCCGCCTGCGAACGCAACGCCACGGAGGCGGAACGCGACGTGGACGCCCTGTATACCGTGGCGTATATGCAGGATAAGATCGGGGAAGAATACGAGGC
>CALVPW010000109.1 GCA_944354085.1 uncultured Clostridia bacterium
CGCTTTGCCATATCGTACGTGACGCCCTCGTTGATGGGCCGCGCCCTGCCGTACACGTTTTCGAAGCTGTCGCTGTCGGAGAAGGTGCGCACCGTCGCGCCCGACGCGTGATTGGCGATGGCGCGGAAGGGATAGAAGGAGGTCTGACGGAACGTCCTGCCCCCCTTCTCCGTCATGATGGGCGCGATGACGTTGACGAGCTGCGCAAGGCAAGCCGTTTTGACCACGTCGCAGTTGTTGAGGAGGGTGTTCATGAGCCCCGCGAACACGAGCGCGTCCTGGAAGGTATAGACGTCCTCCAAAAGATGCGGCGCCTGTTTCCAGAGCGGTTCGTGACGAGGCGCGTTGACCGTCCAGATGTTCCACTCGTCAAAGGAGATGCCCACCCGCTTTTGCGAGCGCTCTTTGGCGCGCACGTACTCGATGGTCGCCTTTAACGTGCCGATATACTCGTTCATGTCGTCGGCGCTGCCCAAAAAGTCCTCGAGCGGGCGCTTGCGCTTGTCGCTGTACATGTAGTAGCGGTGCATCGACAAAAGATCGATCTGCTTATAGGTGTGTTCGAGGACCGTCCTGTCCCACTCGGGGAAAGTGGGCATCTCGTGATTGGACGAACCCGAAACGATGAGTTTGAGGTTGCCGTTGTGACCGGGCTTCCCGTCCATCTCACCGTTCGCCCAACGCATGACTTTGGCGGCTTCGAGCGCCTTTTTGCCGTATTCGTCGGCGGTGAGATGCCCGATCTGCCAAGGGCCGTCCATCTCGTTCCCGATACACCAATACTTGACGCCGTAAGGCTGATCCGCCCCGTTCGCACGGCGCATCTCGGAGACCGTCGTCCCGCCCGGATGGTTGCAGTATTCGACGAGGCGCGCGGCGTCCAGGATCGTACCCGTGCCCATATTCACCGCCATCATCGGCTCGATGCCCGCCACGCGGCACCACTTCATGAATTCGTCGGTGCCGAATTGGTTGGTCTCGGTGGAGAACCACGCCAGATCGAGGCGCACGGGGCGGCTCTCTTTGGGCCCCACGCCATCCCGCCAGTCGTAGCCCGACAAAAAGTTGCCGCCCGGATAGCGGACGATGGGCACGTTGAGCTCCTTGATGAGCGCGATCACGTCTTTGCGGAACCCGTTTTCATCCGCCGTCGGATGCCCGGGCTCGTAGATGCCCTCGTACACCGCCCTTCCGAGGTGTTCGATGAACGAGCCGAAAATATTCTTTTCGATGGCGCCGATGGTCAGATTCGCATCGGCAAAGATCTTCGTTTTCTTCATACTCTTCCTCCATATCTCATACCCGCACAAGGATATGCGGGATATTAAACAAGTCCGACCGCCGCGGCGATGTTCACGACTGCCTCGTCGATGTTGTGCAGGAGCTTGTTGAGCCCCTTTTGCGTGGCTGCGTCGATGACGCCCTCTTCGGTCGTGCGCAAAAGTTTTACGATCATATCGAAGTTGCCGTAGATGACGGCACATTCGGGATCGAGCGCTTCGAGCACTTTATCGGCGCTCCCGTGCTGCACGGCGTGCATCTTTTTGACGGCGTCGTTCATCTCGGTAAAAAGCGCGACGTTGCCCGACGAAAAGAGCTCCTTCATCGTGCCGTTGAGACGCACGAGCTGCACCAGAAATTCTTCCGTATCTTTGGAAAGTTCGTTGTCCATTACAGTTCCACTCCGTTTTCCTTGAGAAGTTCGCGCGCGCTGTCGACGCTGTCCGTGCCCGTCCTGTTCTTGATGGGCGCAAATTCGCGTTCGCGGATGACCTCGAAAGGCAGACAGCTCCCCGCGCATTTGATCATATCGAGGATGAGCGTCTCGAACTTCCAGCCGTTCTCCGTCTCGGGCTTTACAAAGGTACCGTCGGGCGCGAGATAGGGGATCTTCTTTTTGGCGGCATGCAGCGGAAGGCGCTTGCGCGCGATCGCACGCAGCACGTCGGCGCGGAAGAGATAGTTCAAAATGACGCCGTACGCATAGACGAGCTCCCCCCGTTCGTCGCGGAGCGCGGCAAGCTCGTCGCTGATCTCGTAATATTCGATGACGTCGGGCTTGCCGTCTTCGAGGCAGAGCACGCCGACGCGTTCGTCGGGACGCGCCTTGCGGACGACTTTGGCGCCGCTCATGAGCCCGCTTTGGATGGTCGCCCCCAAAAAGACGGGGTCGCAGATGCGCTGTAAGACATTGTCCACCGCAAAGACGTTGTACCACTCGACGCCGCGCTTTTCCATGACTTCCAGCAGCCCCGCGCGCGCCATCGACGCATACCACCCGCCGTTTCCGTTGGGCGAGCGGCACAGCTTACCCTTATCTTCGAGCAAGATCTTTCCCTCGAGATCGACACAGACCGCCATCGCCTGACGGAAGAAGAAGACCTCTTCGCGCGGGTAGCCGAAAAAGGCGTGTTCTTCGAAGAAGGCGCGCGTCTCCTCGTCGTTCTTTTCGCTCGTCATGATAAGAAGCGGCACCGTGGCGCCGCACGCGTCCGTCACGGCGCGCAAATTCTCGACGAGCTGCTCAAAAATGTAGTGCGGGTGCGTGACGCCGATATCGTACGCGCCCTTGGGCGCATCCGAGCCGAGACGCGTGCCCTGCCCGCCCGCAAGCAGCACCGCGGCAGCCTTCCCCGCGCGGATCGCCTGCTTGCCGATCTCAAAAAATTCATCCTTCCGCCGCAGGACCTCTTCGATCTCCATCCCGCGGATGGGCGAGATCTTGCCGCGTTTGCGCTCCTCGGTGCGCAGGAAGGTCTTCCCCCATTCGATGTGCACGACCTGCCGCATGAGCGACTTTTTGCCCGCGTCGTCGAGTTCGTCCCACCACCTAAGCACGTGGGACTGCCCGTGTTTTTCGAGCAGCTCCCGCATCTCGGGATATGTCATATCTTCTCCTCCGTATATATCCTGCGACGCCGCCCCTCTGCGGCGTCCGTCATAAAAACCATACCTGCATTTCGTTTTCGCCGTGATTTGCCCAAGTATAGTAGGGTTTGAGCACGAGACGGAAGGCGCGCTTTTCGGGCGGGAGATAGGAATAGAGCGCCCCGTCCGAACACAGCCGCGCGGCGGGCACGATCACATGGACGCCGTCCGACGCATCGGAAGATACTTTGGCGCGGGCGAGCGAAGCGATCTCCACCGCCGCGAGCGCGCCGCCGTTTTCCGCCTCCTCCGCGCACATCACAAAGGGACCGTACTCCACCGCCTTGCGTCCCGCATCCTGCCACACCTTCTCGTTGGCGTACACGAAGCGGGGCTTCATCTCAAAATCGAGCGAGATATGCGTCTCGCCGTTCACGGGGATATACAGATAGTCGTCGCGCACCTCGGGCACGCAGTAGGCACCGTTCACCCTGCACGCGATCGCCGTCTGCCATGCGGGGATACGCAGCGCAACGGCGCCCGTCCCCTTGACCACGACTTCGGCTTTTCCGCTGTACGGCATCTCCGTTTGCATACATAACTCGTACCCGCAGGCGGATACGCGCGACGAGGCATACTGATGCACATACAGGACGCCATCCTCCTCGCCATACAAAAAGTCGCCGATCTCCCCAAAAAGGCGGATGAGGTTGGGCGGACAGCAGGAGCAATCGAACACCTCCACCCGCTCCAAAATGGGCTGATAGGGCGGCGCGGGCAGCGTGCGCGCGTAGCGCGCGAACTGCGCGTGCGCTTCGAGCGGGTTGGTGTAGAAAAAGCCCTTCCCGTCCAGGCTTTCGCCCGCGAGCACGTTATTGTAGAGCGCGCGTTCGATCACGGCGTGATAGGCGGCGCGGTTTTTGATCTGTGCCATCCGCCCCGCGAACAGGGCGAGCGCGATGGCAGAGCACGTCTCGGAATAGGCGGTCGCGTTGGGCAGATCGTAGTCGATGGTAAAGCGCTCGCCCACATTGCTCGAACCCGTTCCGCCCGTGATATACATTTTGTGGTCGACGACGTCCGCAAAGAGCGCTTCGCACGCCTCGACGAG
>CALVPW010000110.1 GCA_944354085.1 uncultured Clostridia bacterium
ATCCAATGTGTTCAAAGCCAGCTTGTTCCAATCCAAGTGCTAATCCACCAGCCCCAGCAAATAATTCTATACTCTTAAGCATAAATGCGTAACTCCGTATAAGTTATATCTTTTAAGTATTATAGCAAAAAACGCGCTATTTTTCAAGCAAAAGAATGCCTTGAAACGATTTTGGCACTACGTCGGGTGCTTGAATAAACGAGCGGCTCGACTGCGCCGCAAATGGCATTGCGACAGGCTGACTAGAAAAGAAAAAACCTAAAACGACTTGCACTCAAGGTGGTTCGTTTAGGTTTCGTTTGGGGAGACAACAGGGCTTTGCCGCCACGGCGGCAAGGCCTTCGGCGCGGCACACGCCTCCTTCGCGTTCCCGATCCCCCCTCTTCCCACGGGCTTGACGTTCGCCATCGGCTCCATGCAAAAAGAAAAAAGAGGGCGTAAACCCTCTTTTTCTTTTTGGTGGGGACAACAGGGTCTTTGCCGCCACGGCGGCAAGGCCTTCGGCGCGCCCCTCGCCCTCCTCCGCGTTCCCGATCTCCCCTCTTCCCACGGGCTTGACGTTCGCCATGCAAAAAGAAAAAGAGGGCGTAAAACCCTCTTTTTCTTTTTGGTGGGGACAACAGGGCTCGAACCTGTGACCTCATGCATGTGAAGCATGCGCTCTAACCAACTGAGCTATGCCCCCGCCGTGCATGTGCTATTTTACTATGCAAAAGCCGTGTTTGTCAATCGTTTTCGGGAGGGTAAAAAAATTTTTTTCCTTTCCCGCATAAAAAGGTGCGCGCATTTTCATAAAAATATGCTTAAAGGCTTGAAATCCTCTGAAATATCGTGTATAATATCCCCGAACGATAACCCCACAGCGGAACGATATACGGAGAACTTCCATGAAACCACGCGTCTATTCCATGATACAGACAGATGCAAGAGAAACGCTCCTTGATCTGATCGACGAGATCACGCTTGCGCTCGAAGATCTGCAGCAGGAAGAGCGGCGCGGCAGGCTGAACATGTACGGCGAAGGAGAAAAAACGGCGTTCGTGCAGATGCTGGAATTTATCCAACAGCGCTGGGAAGAATCTGATGAACAGGGCCTTGATTACGATATCGAAGAGATCTTCCCCGTATGATCGCCGCGTAGCAAAAAAATTTTTCAAAAGTATGGCGAAAACGCTTGCTTTTTTTTGGAGTTATGCTATAATCAAAACACCATCCGATGGGGATATGGCTCAGTTGGTAGAGCGGTACGTTCGCAACGTACAGGCCACGAGTTCGAATCTCGTTATCTCCACCACACGATACCCGATCGAACTGATTTGCCGCAGGCAAGCGTTCGGTCGGGTATTTTCTTTTTTGAACGTGGCTGCGCCTAAAAAAGTATTCGGAAAGACGTTTTCCGTTCTCCGCTCACCAAAAGGGCAACCTTGGAAGGCGCTCTCAGGCGTTTACTGTAAAAATATTATAGTATATTGAATGAAATTTTGCTTGTATTTAGAAATATATCGAAATAACGGGCAAAAAATGGCACTTTTTATTTTGACGGAATGCGAAACGCTTTGTTCTGCGCCGTGTTCAAAGACAAAAAATCGCGGCGGCGCGGGAAAAATTCCCGCGCCGCCGCGCAGTCTTTTCGACGCTTTTACGCCTTTGTCGCCTCGCGCAGGAATTTATCCTGCGCATCGAGCGGTTCGCCGAGCGTTTCCACTTTGCGGTATTCGCCGTCGAAACAGAGCTTGCGCGCTTTTACGTTATCGGCAAGCATCGTCTGCAAGATCCCTACGATGCGGTCGGCGATGCGCTCGTCGAGCACGGGCGCTGCGATCTCTACCCGCTTATCGGTGTTGCGCGTCATGAGGTCGGCGCTCGAAATATACGTTACGCGATCCTCTCCCCTTCCGAAGCAATACACGCGCGAATGTTCCAAAAATCTTCCTACGATGCTGACGACGCGGATATTCTCCGTCTTGCCCGCAACGCCCGGAAGGATACAGCAGATCCCGCGGATGACGAGCTCGATCTTGACGCCCGCGGCGCTCGCCTCGGCAAATTTATCGATGATCTCCTTATCGGTCAGGCTGTTCATCTTGGCGAGGATATACCCCTCCCCGCCGTCCTTCGCCTTTGCGATCTCGCGATCCATATAGCGGATGAGCCCGCTCTTTAGCGTTTCGGGCGCGACGAGAAGGCGCTCGTAGGTAAAATCGGTGTTGCAGATGGAGACATTGCGGAAGAACGCCACCGCATCTTCGCCGATCTTTTTATCCGCCGTGAGGATATTCAGATCGGTATACTGCTTGCTGGTCGACTCGTTGTAATTACCCGTTCCGAGATGGGTGATGTATTTGAGGTCCTCCCCCTCCTTTAAGACGATGGAGATGATCTTGGAGTGCACCTTGTAATTTTCCATCCCGTAAATGATGGTACAGCCCGCCTCCTGCAATTTGCTCGCGAAGTACATATTGTTCTCTTCGTCGAAGCGGGCGCACAGTTCAATGACGACGACCACCTGCTTGCCGTTCTCGCTCGCACGGCACAAGAGCTCCGCGATGCGCGAATGATGCGCCAGGCGGTAGATGGTGATCATGATGGAGCTCACCCGTTCATCCTTGGAGCACTCCTCCAAAAGATCGACGACGGGCGTCATCGCGTCGTACGGGTACGAAAGGAACACGTCGTGACGGAAGACGGTATCGATGAGCGAAGGCGCAAGCGAAAGCTCGTCGGAAACGGCGCCCTTGAAGGGCGCGTATTTGAGCGCCGCGCTCTCCTCGGGCGGCAGATATCCGCCCAAAGAAAAGAGGAACTTATAGTCGAAAAAGCGTTCGTCGCAAAAGCAGAACTTTGCATCCAGCCCCAAGATCTTTAACACGACGTCTTTGAGCTTGCTCTCGCGGTCGTCGACTTCGAGGCGGACGACGTTGAGTTTGGCGCGCGACTCCACCTTCTTTTTCATGATCTCAGAAAAATCCCGCTCAACGTCGGAATCGTCGATATGCGTATCGAAATCGGCGTTGCGGGTGACGCGCATGAGCATCTGCGCATTGACGGTATACCCCGTGAACGCGTATTTTCCGAAGAGACGGATGAGCTCTTCGAGCGGGATGAGGCGCACCTTCTTTTCCCCGCTCAGGCGATACAGCCTGTCGAGCGAGGGATTGACGGCGATGACGCCGATCATGCGCCTGCCTTCCTTTTCGAGCTGGCAGATCATGTAGCTGCGCTCGTTCTCGAACTGCATCAACGGATGCTTGGCATCGAGCACCATCAACGAAAGCAGGGGCAGAACATGGCGCAAAAAGATCTTTCTGCACTCCTCCGTCTGGCGGGGCGTGAGGTCTTCGCCGCGCAGGATACGCAGCCCGTTTTTGCCGAGTTCTTTGCGCAGCGACGCGTAGCACGCCGTGCGCAGCTCGTATAATTTGTGCGTGACTTCGGCAATGCCGTCCAGCTGCTTTGCTGCGGTGAGGCGGGTCTTGTTTTCCGTCGCCTGCGGTTCGGAGACGCTCTCGTTGTACAAACTCCCGACGCGCACCATATAGAACTCGTCGAGATTGGACGTGAAAATGGAGAGGAACTTGCAGCGCTCCAGCAGCGGGTTGGTGAGATCCATCGCCTGATCGAGCACGCGCTTATTGAAGAGCAGCCAGCTGTACTCGCGGTTGATATAAATATCGCGGATAAATTTACGTTTGACCTTTTGCGGTACGGTAAGTTTCATATCGTGTATCCTTATGTTCGTTCGCGTCACGAAGGCTGCGTCTCGTCCGAAGGCTGCGTCGAATGCGCATCGGCGGGTGCTTCGGCAGGCGCGCTCTTTTTGGGGCGTCCCCGTTTTTTGGGTGCGGGTTCGGACATGGGTGCCGCATTTTCTGCCGCAGGCTGCGCCTTGGGCTTTCTGCCCCGCTTTTTGGGCGCGGGTTCGGACATGGGCGCCGCGTTTTCTGCCGCAGGCTGCGCCTTGGGCTTCCTGCCCCGCTTTTTGGGCGCGGCAGCCCGTTCGGGAGCAGACGCCGTCTCCATAGGGGCATGCCGCGCTTCGCCGCCCCTCTCTCCCGTGACGAGATCGCACCATTCGCCCTGCTCGCTGCCGTCGAGCACGAGCTGCAGATACCCTTCTTTGACGCCGCGGTCGCTCACGAGGATATTGTCCACGCCGAAGCGCTTAGAGAGCACCTTTAAGACGATGGCAGCGGAAGCGATGATGTACAGCTTCTCGGGCGCATTGTTCAAGATGAGCTTGGAGCGGTCCTCGCCCGTGAGGAGATGTTTGACGAGTTTTTTGAACTTCTTATAGCGGATGACGCGCGCGCCTTCCGTCTTTTCTCCCGCGAAGTCGGCGTATACGTCGTACAGCGCGGCGTTGGCGGCGCCCACCATGACCGCCGTCGAAAAAACGTCCTCCCCGGGAAGATCGGCGCGGTCGAATTTGTGCTTGACGTACCGCTTGATGGCTTTGGCTTCCTTTTCGGTGGGGAAGATCCCGTCGACGAATTTGCGGTAAAGATCGATGAGCCCGAACGGGAAGTACTGCATCTCCTCCTTGCGCTGTTTGGAAAGATCGCATACCTCGATGGATTTGCCGCCCAGATCGATGAGGACGGGGCGTTCGTACGAACGGAAATAGACGTTGGCGATATAGTCGCAGTACGCCTCGGTCGCGGCGTCGATGACGTTGATGGTGAGCCCCGCCTCTTCCCGTACGCGGGCGTACACTTCCTCGAAATTTTCGATATGGCGCAGCGCCGCCGTCGAAATGAGATAACACCGTTCCACGCCGAGGTTGACGCACGCTTCTTTGAGCTCGTGCAGGCAATCGACGAGTTTTTCGATGCCGCGCTCGGTGAGCTTCCGCCCCTCGAGATAGTGCACGAGGCTGATGGCTTTGCGTTCTTTGAACAAGATCTCCGTTTTGTGCTCATCCGCCGCCGCAACGACGAGCGAAAGGCTGCTCGAACTCACATCGATCACAGAATATTTCATATCCCTCTCCTTAAAATGGCTATCTTTATTTTTATGCGCGATCGCCGAACGATATACCGATCTCCCGCGCAAAACGCACCGTTTCGCCCGCGGGATCGACGAATTTATATTTCCCCGCGATATCGGCGAGCGCGTTGAAGGTGATCTTGTTGTCTTCGAGGGCGACGGTCACGCCGAAACGCCCCTCGAGCGCAAGCCGCGCCGCGTATCCGCCCATGCGCGAACAGAGCAGGCGGTCATACGCGCAGGGCGCGCCCCCGCGCTGCAAATAGCCGAGCACAGAATAGCGCGTCTCCACGCCCGTCCGCGCGCCGATGACCTCGGCGAGATGACGGGTCACAGTGCTCTCGCCCAGCTCCGTCCTGACGAACGCGCGCTCGTCCTTTTTGAAGCGCGCCTCGCTCTCGAGCAAAGCGCCCTCTGCCACGGCGACCATGGTATAGCGCTCCCCCGCCTGTACGCGGGCGTTCAGAAAGTCGCACACCGCGTCCACGGAGAACGGGATCTCGGGGATGAGGATCATCTGCGCGCCCGCGGCGATACCCGTATGCAGCGTGAGCCAGCCCGCCTTGTTGCCCATGATCTCCACGAGCATGATGCGGCTGTGGCTGCGCGCCGTCGTCTCGATGCGGCAGACGGCGTCCGTCGCCACCTCGACCGCCGTCTGGAAGCCGAACGTGACGTCCGTCCCGTAAATATCGTTATCGATGGTCTTGGGCACGCCGATGACGTTGCAGCCCTCCATCGAAAGGAGCGCCGCCGTTTTGTGCGTTCCCGCGCCGCCCAGCGTAAAAAGACAATCCAGCCCCATCTTTTTATAGTTGGCGACCATTTTGGAGAGGCGGGAGCCGCCCTCCTCGGGCGCCGTCATCTTTTTATAGGGTTGGCGGGACGTGCGCAGGATGGTGCCGCCCACGTCGAGGATATCGAAAAAGCTTTCCCGCGAGAGCGGATAACTTTCGCCGCGGATGAGCCCGCCGTACCCTTCGGGGATGCCGACGATCTCCGCATCCCTTGCGTTCTTCGTAAGATACAGCCCGATGGCGCGGATGACCGCGTTCAGCCCCGCGCAGTCGCCCCCGCTCGTCAAAATACCAAATCTCATATTCGCCTCCCGTTCGTACGAAACGCAGCGGATGCCCGCCAAAACGCGCCCGTACGTATTCTATTGTACTATACAAAGCAAGACCCGTCAAGACCGCCCGCGATTTTTTTACATTTATTTTACAAATTTGTTACAAGACGGCTGTTACGGGCACAAAAAAACGCCGATATGCACGGCGTTTTTTGCTGGATTTGATATCCGTGTAACGGACGCGGGCTCACTCCTCCGCTTCGCGGTAGCGCATCGCAAAGACCTGCTGTGCCTTCCACTTGACGCCTTTGAGGTTCCTGCCGCGGGTGTTCGTCGCGTCGATGGGCACCTCCTCGGTCGAAAGCTCGGTCATCGTATCGTCGTCCTTGACGACGGCAAGCATATACGGCACGGTCACGTAATTGGCGAAGATGATCTTTGCGCCCTTGAGCGAGGCGATCTGCACCCCTTTGCGGTAGCGCGGGAGCGGATCGATCTGCGCGGCGATCACGCGTTTGAACCGCCCTTCCGACGTTGCGACCACGATCTCGCCCTCGCCGTCGATCTGCGAGGCGAACACGACGCGGTCGCCCTCGCGCAGGTTGATGCCCTTGACGCCGCCCGCCACGCGCCCCTGCACGGGGATATCGTCCTTTTTGGCGTTGAGGCACATCCCGTCCTGCGTGACAAAGAAGACGGTCACGCCCTCCTCGTCGGCGTCGGGCTGCACGTAGAGGAGCTTGTCGTCCTCGGCAAGGCGGATGCCCTGGAACACGCTCTTGCCCACGGCGTATTCCGACCACGCCGTCTTTTTGAGCATGCCCTTTTGCGTGATGAAGAGCAGGTCTCCGCTGCCCACTTCGGCGCGGAAGAGCGCCACGGGCTTTTCGTCCGCGGCGGCGTCCTCATGCAATTCGGAGAGGCGGAAGCCCTGATCGGAGAATTTGCACCCCACTTTGTCGCCGTAGATGCGGTAGCAGTTCCCGTAGTCGGAAATGACGAGCATCTGCTCGTCGGAGAGCATGTGAAGATCTTTGATGACGACGCTTTGCAATTTGGAATTGGGACCGATGACCTTGTTGGACGCGTTGAAATTGCGCTCGGTCACGCACTTGATCCTGCCGTCCGCCGTGATACATGCCACGC
>CALVPW010000111.1 GCA_944354085.1 uncultured Clostridia bacterium
TTCGGCAAACAGCGCGGCGGGAGAACTCACGCTCGCGCTCAGGAACACCCCGTACCTGCGCGCCGAAGTACACGCAGACGGCGGACAGGTGACGGCAGCGACGGGCGGAGAACGGCAGACGGCAAAGGACGGGGAACCGCTCTCCCTTCCCGCAAGCGATGAACTGCGCATCGCCACCCTTACATACGAAGGGAACGGCGCCGCATCCGTCGTTCTGACCGAGAGTGACCCCGTCTTTCTTTCGCTCTCCTATGCCGAGGAACTCGGAACGGTGACGGCGCAGGGCAAACTGCTTGCGGCAGGCGATCACCGCTATGAACGCGGCGCTTCCCTCTCCGTCAGTTTTTCACCCGCGCCGCGCGTTCCCTCCGCCCTGTTGCCTGCGGAAGAGGTCGCCTGCATCTTCGAAGGATACACGCTCAACGGCGCGCAGGGGAACGAGACCTCCCTCTTCCTGCCGCTCGATGACGACATCACGCTCGACGTACGATTTGTACAATGTCTCCCCGCCGTACCGCTCGGCGGGGAGATCGTTTATACGGACGCTGCGGGAGAGAGGAACAGTCTCCCGTTCACCGACGGCGCACAGCTCACGCTGACGAGCGCAAACGATCCCGTGCTCACTCTTCCCGCCTTGGGCATAGGCGAGCGATGCACCGTGACGGACGGCGGAAAAGAACTTTCCCTTACCCAACAAAACGGGCTATACCGCTATCCCTTTACGCCCGACGAGAGGGCGCGCCGCATCACCGTCACCTATTCCCGCGAGGGGTACCACCCCGCCGCGCTCTCTTTCACCGTGCGCAAACGCGCCGTCGCCTCCGTCACCCTCGCCGCCGACAATCGCTACGAACGCGTTTACAACGCCGACGGCGCGCTCGAAAATGACTTTTCCCTCTTTGCCGAGGTACGTTATGCGGACGGGGAGATACAGCGCATCCCGCTCACGTATACCGACACGCCGAACGCTTACGTTTTCGAAAGCCGCCTGTACGGCGAGGCGATCGGTTTTACGGCGGACGTCACCCTGTACACGCGCCCGGCGGCGTTCGCACGGCTCATCCAAAACGAGGAGACGCTCCCCGAGACGGCGGAAAACGCCGCGTCGCTCTACAAAGCCTTTCGCGCCCTGCTCGAAGGGCGCACGCCCGAAGAAGCAGCGTATGCCCGCAGCATCCTTCCCGCGGCGCGCATCGCCGCCCGCGTTCTGACGGCGGCGTCGCCCGTTTTGCACCTGAGCGCCGACGCGGCGTGGGAGGAGCTCCCTGCCGTATTGGAGAGCCTGTTCGAAAAAGCAGAACTTTACGAAGAAGACCGCGGCGGGATCCTGGCGTTCGTGACCATCGACGGCGAACAACTCGCCAAAGAAAACTTTTCCGCGCTGTTCAAAGGCGGCGAACACCCCGTTTTTATCTCTTACGAAGGACAGACCGCCCGCGCGGGCATCCTGTACGTCCCCGCAAAGCGCATCCGAACGCTCCCTTTCACGACCTCCTTCTCCTATACGGGCGATCCCATCCTCCCCTTTTCGCAGGATGAGCACATCGCGGGGCTGCTGCCGAGCGCCGCAGACGACTGTATCCTCGTCGAATACACGAACGAAGACGGCGAACAAATCCCCGCGATCGTCGAGGCAGGCGTGTATCAGATGACGCTCAAAACGCGTTACAGCGCGCAATATGCCTTTGCAGAGGACGCGAAAACGCAATTTACAGTTACCGTCGGGCAAAAAGATATTTCGAATTTTATCAAAATAAATGGCGTATCCGATGGTGATACCCTGATCATCGAGGATGATTTTGCTGTTTATGCCGAAATTGATGGCTATAATGTTAAATTTGTGAGCATTTTGGAACACGATGATATTTCGACAAGTATCGAAATCGTGCGTCCGCAAGATGCCCTAAGCGAAGGGTCATACCGATACCGCGTGGTCGTGGACGACCGCAATTTTTGCGGCGAAGCGCAGGTGACCTTTTCCGTCGCGCACGGAGCCTCGGAACAGACCGCGGCGCTCTGCGCTTTGCTGGAACGCCTCGCGGCGGCGTCCCAGCAGGAAAAGATGTCCGTCTTTTTGGAGATACGCACGCTGCTTTCCGAGATGGACGACGCGGCGCTCGCCCGCGCGATGCAGGACGCCGCCTTTGCGGAAGCGTTTTCCGCCTGCAACGAGGCGTGGCGCGCGTTCACCGCGCAGGCGTACGACGATCTTGCACAGATAAGCGCCGCATTCTCCCCGACCGCCGCATCCCTCGCCGCCGCGGCAGCCGCCGTCGCCGCGGGGCTCGCGTTGGCGCTCGGCAAATTTACTTTATGAGAGGAACCGCCATGAAACGCATTTTTTACCTGATCGCAGCACTTCCGCTCTGCGCTGCGGGCGTCCTTGCCGCATGCGCACAAGACGAGGGCACGCCCTCGCTCGAAAGTATGCTCCTGCGTTCCGCAGAGTCCTCCCGCATGGTACGCACGGCTGCCGTTTATGCGGGCAACGCGCTGCTCGCCGAAGAAGTCCGCGTCTATTCCCGCGACGAAACGGGCGTCACGTTCACAAAAACGACGACGGCGCTTTGCGAAGATCTGACCGCCGACGAACTGTATACGACCACCTCGCTCACCGCCGCCGTGACCGAGGCAGCATACGAAAACGCCGCCCTGCTGCCCTTTGACCCGACCGCGGCGCAGGCGAGCGAACAAGACGGCAG
>CALVPW010000112.1 GCA_944354085.1 uncultured Clostridia bacterium
CGGAAAAGTACGGTTTTTCGCCCATGATGTGGTCGGATATGTTCTTCCGTCTCGCCAATAACGGAACGTACGATGATAAGGGCGCCATCCCCAAGGAAGTGAGCGCGCTCGTTCCCAAAAACGTCACGCTCGTCTAATGGGATTATTACAGCCCGGATAAAGCGCGTTACGACGGCATGCTCAAAGCGCATAAACAATTTGAAGATCCCGTCGTCTTTGCGGGCGGAGATGCGGGGTGGTACGGCTTTGCGCCCCACAGCCGCTTTGCCGTCCGCGCCTTAAAGGCGGCGATGGAGGCGTGCGCGGAGAACGGCGTGGAGGATATGTTCGTCACCTGCTGGAAGGACGACGGCGCGGAGTGTTCCCTGTTTGCGACGCTGCCCGCGCTCTTTTCGGCGGCGGAATTTGCGCGCGGGAACTTTGACGAGGCGGATATCGCCAAAAAGTTCCGCCGCTTTGCGGGCATCGCCATGGAAGACTTTTACGCCCTCGACGCGGTCGATCTCGATGCGGAATATATCGCCGATCCCTGCAAATACATGCTGTATTCCGATCCCTTCCTCGGCATTTTCGACAGGACGGTGAAAGGGGACGGCAGGCAGTTCGCCGCCGTCAAGGAAAAGCTGCGCGTCGGCGCAAAAAGTGTGAGATACGGCTATATTTTCAGAACGCTCATGGCGCTTTGCGACGTGCTGGAGATCAAATACGACCTTGGCGTGAGAACGCGCAGGGCATACAAAGCGGGCGACCGCACCGCGCTCGAACAGGTGCTTTGCGCGTATCGGACGCTCGAAAAACGGCTCAAAGTCTTTTATCGCCTGTTCCTTGCGCAGCGGGAACGGGAGTGCAAACCGTACGGCGCCGAAAAGCAGGATATCCGCCTCGGCGGGCTCATGCAGCGCGTGGCGCATTGCCGCGCCGTGCTTGCGGGATACCTTGCGGGCAAGCGGAAAACCATCGAAGAGCTCGAAGAGGAGATCCTGCCGTTTGCGCAGCGGGCGGACGGCGAGGCGGTGCTCTTCAACGATTGGCTGCATACGGCGCTGATCAAGCCGACCATGTAAAGACCGCAAATGGTGCGGGGCGCGTCCAACGGCGCCCCGCTTTTTTGCTGCGCGGAAAAACGGGCGGCGGCACTTGACAGGAGCATATTTTAAGTGTAAGATAAAAGCGGGAGGCGCGTATGGCGTTTTTGATCGTATTTTTTTGCATTGCGGCGGTCATCATCACCGCCCTGTTCTGGGGCATGGCGGAAAACCGCACCGTGCGCACGACCGAGCTGCGCCCCGCTTTTTCTTCGCTTCCCGCCGCGTTCGAAGGGTTCGCCATCGTGCAGCTCTCCGACCTGCACAACGCGCGCTTCGGGAAGGAGCAGAACAAACTCTTATCGCGCATCCGCGCGGCGTCGCCCGATGTCATCGTCGTGACGGGCGACCTCATCGATAAGCGGCGCGCGGGGATGAAAAACGCGCTGCGCTGTATGGAACGCGCCGTTCGCATCGCGCCCGTCTGGTACGTGACGGGCAATCACGAGGCAAAGTCCAAGGAATACCCCGCCCTTCGTACGGCGTTGGAAGCGCTCGGCGTCGGCATCCTGTGCGACCGCTGCACCACGCTGCGGCGGGGCGACGCGTGTATCACGCTCGCGGGGCTTTCGGACGTGCGTTTTTTCACGAACGACAAAACGATGTTCCCCGAGAACGTGTATAACCGCCTGAAAGCGCTGCTGCCCGAAGACGCCGCCTTCACGGTGCTGCTCGCGCATCGTCCCGAGCTTTTCTCCGTATACCGCGCGGCGGGCGCCGATCTCACCCTCTGCGGGCACGCGCATGGCGGGCAGTTCCGCCTGCCGCTGGTGGGTGGCGTCGTCGCGCCCGAACAGGGGCTCTTCCCCAAATATACAAAGGGGATCTACGAGGAGGCGGGAAAGGCCATGATCGTCAGCCGCGGGCTGGGGAACAGTTCCGTGCCCATCCGCCTGAACAACCCGCCCGAGGTCGTGCGCATCGTCCTTACGCAAAAAAGATGACCCATTCGCCTGCCTTGCTGCAGGCGCTCTTTTCTTTTGCACCGCGGGGCGCGTTTTCGTTTTTTGCGCGGGAAGGGGGAGCTGCGCGGTAAATTTGCATATTATTTTCCCCAATCACTTGAAAAATGCCCCAAAAGCGTGTATAATGAACATATGGGCGAGAATGTCGTGCGCGAAAAACTCAAATTGCTGCCCGATGCCCCCGGCGTGTACATCATGCTGGACAAGGACGGCGCCGTCATCTACGTGGGGAAAGCCCGCGTGCTCAAAAACCGCGTGCGGCAGTATTTTCACGCTTCGCCCAAACCGAGCAAAGTGCAGGCGATGGTCGAGCAGATCGCCGACTTTTCGTACGTCGTCACGCCTTCGGAACTGGACGCCCTCGCGCTCGAAAATACCTACATCAAAAAGTACAAGCCCAAGTACAACATCTTATTAAAAGACGATAAAACATATCCCTATATCAAGGTGCACACCAAGGAGGCGTTCCCGCATCTTTCCGTCACGCGCAAAGTCAAACGCGGCGACGGGAAGTATTTCGGTCCCTTTATGGGCGGGATCTCCTGCAAGGAGATCGTGGATATCGCGGCGCGCGTGTACCATATCCGCACATGCTCGTCCGCGATCGGCGGAAAGCCCAAAAAGCCATGCCTCAATTACCATCTCGGGCGGTGCGGCGCGCCGTGCGCGCACCTCGTTTCCGAGGAGGCGTACGCCGCCTGCGTGCAAAAGACGATCGCCTTTTTGGGGGGAGAGTACGAGGAGGCTGCCGCGCTCCTCACGCAAAAGATGAACGCTTTTGCCGAGAACGAGGAGTTTGAACTCGCCCTCGAATACCGCGACAAGATCGAGATGCTCTCCCGCCTCGGCGAACGGCGGATCACCGCCATGCCGCGCGACGTGGACGCGGATATCTGGGCGTATGCCGCCAACGGGCTGTACGCCGCGATCACCGTGCTCGTCACGCGGGGCGGCGTGATGCAGGGCAGCCGCACATACGCGCTCGACGAGGGCGCCGCGGAACGGGGGGAGAGCTTTTTGTCCTTCCTCACCCAATATTACGCCGCGCACGCCGTCCCGCACGAGATCGTGCTCGACGAGGCGACGGACGACGCGCTTTTGATTGCATATGCCGAGGAAAAGGCGGGGCGCAAAGTCGAGCTGACCCGTCCCAAATTCGGCATCCGCCGCGAACTTTTGGACATGGCGGCGGGCAATGCCAAGGAATATCTCGAAAAATCCGTCTCCGCCATCCGTCACAAAAACGATATGACGGTGAACGCCTGCGAACGGCTCCAAACGCTCTTGCATCTTTCGCGCTATCCCAAACGCATGGAGTGCTACGATATCTCCAACATATCGGGCGTCGACAAAGTGGGGAGCATGGTGGTGTTCACCGACGGGGAGGCGGATAAGTACGAATACCGCCGCTTCCGCATCCGAACGGTGGAGGGGGCGGACGACTTCGCCTCCTTGCGCGAGGTGCTTTCCCGCCGTCTTGCAAAGCTCAAAACGGCGGAAGAGGAGCGCTTCCCCAAGCCGCAGCTCATCGTCATCGACGGCGGCAAAGGGCAGCTTGGCGCCGTCAAGGCGGCGTTCGACGAGATGGGCGTCACGGATATCGACCTCGTCGCCCTCGCCAAACAGGAAGAGGAGGTGTACACCCTCTTTCAGGACGCGCCCGTACGGCTCGACCGCCGCGACTACGCGCTCCGCACGCTGCAGCGCATCCGCGACGAGGCGCACCGCTTTGCGGTCACGTATTTCAGGAACCTGCACAGCAAGCGCAACCTTGCCTCCGTGCTCGACGAGATCGAGGGCGTGGGCAAACAAAAGCGGGAAAATCTGATGCGGGCGTTCGGCACGATCGATAAGATCATGCGCGCGGACGAGGCGGAACTTGCCCGCGTCGATGGCATCGGCCCTGCGCTCGCCGCCCGCATCCGTACTTATTTTCAAGGCTTATGAAGTACCGTATTTTTCTTTCCGATTTCGACGGGACGCTCGTCCGCAGGGACGGCACCGTCTCCGAGGCGAACAAGCGCGCCATTGCTGCCTACCGCGCGGCGGGCGGCGTGTTCGCGGTGTGTACGGGGCGCATGCTCTCGTCCATTCTCCCGCGGCTCAACGAGCTCGGCATCCGCGAGGGGCTCGTCGTCGCCTATCAGGGCGCGACGGTCGCCGACGTCAGGACGGGAGAACTGCTCAAAAACGACGGGTTTTCGCAGGATGACGCCTGCCGTATCCTCGATCTTTTAGAGGGGATGGGACACCATACGCATATGTACACGGTGACCGACGTTTATTGCAACCGCGACGACGCGGCGCTCCGTGCGTACGAAAAGATCTGCGGCGTGCGCGCCGTGATCGTCTCGGGCGAGCGGCTCTCCGCACGGGTGCGGCGGGAGGGACTGCGCGTCGTCAAGATCCTCGCCATGGTCGAGGCGGAAGAACGCCGCCCGCTCATGCAGACGCTGCAAGAGACGCTCGGGGATGCCTTTTACGTGACGACTTCCTCTGATTTTTTGGTGGAAGTCATGCCCGCGGGGCAAAACAAGGCGGCGGCGGTGGACTTTCTTTCCGCCTATTACGCCGTCCCGTTTGAAGAGATCGCCGCCATCGGCGATCAGCTCAACGACCTGCCCATGATCGCGCGGGCGGGCGGACATTTCGCCGTGGAAAACGCCGAACCCGAGCTCAAAGCCGCCGCGTGCGTGGTGCCTTCGGTAGAGGACGACGGCGTTGCGGCGGCGCTCGCGATCGCCATGCAAGAAAACGAAGTACGGACGGACCGTATCAAGGGGGAGTGCAAATGAACGACAACTATCTGCCGAGAGAGACCGTGATGCTCGATAAATTCGCATCCGATCTGGGATTGGAGATGCTCTATGCGGGGCGCGGGCTCATCACGCTCACGAGCATCAGCGTCGACCGCCCGGGGCTTCGGCTCGCAGGCTTTTTCAGCTATTTCGAGGCGGCGCGTATCCTGCTCATCGGGCTCACTGAGCATGAATACATGCATTCCTTCCCGTCCGAGCAGCGCAAGGAGATGATCCAAAAGCTCTTCGACTGCGGCGAGATCCCGTGCGTCATCTTTGCGCGCGATCTTCCCGTGCTGCCCGAGTTCATGGAATGCGCCCGTGCCACGCAAACGCCTATCTTTCGTACGGGGAAGATGACCTCGTCCATCATGGTCGATCTGTGTATCTACCTCAACCGCCTTTTGGCGCCTTCGACGACGGTGCACGGCGTTCTGATGGACGTGTTCGGCGCGGGGATCCTGCTCACGGGCAACAGCGGCGTGGGGAAGAGCGAAACGGCAATGGAGCTCATCAAGCGCGGACACCGCCTCGTTGCCGACGACTCCGTGCTCATCCACCGCGTGGAGAACCAGCTCATCGGCACCGCGCCCGACCGCATCCGCTACTTTATGGAGCTGCGGGGCATCGGGATCATCAACGTCAAAAATATGTACGGTTCCGGCGCCGTGATGAAGGAGAAGGAGATCGAGCTCGTCATGGAGCTCGAACCGTGGCGGAAGGATAAGGAGTACGACCGCATCGGCGGCGAATCCAACGTAGAAACGATCTTGGGGCTGGATATCCCCCGCCTCATCGTGCCCGTGAGCGCGGGGCGGAATCTCGCCATCCTCATCGAAGTCGCGGCGCGCGACCAGCGCCTGAAAAACATGGGGTACGACGCGGCGCAGGAACTTATTCAAAGAACGATCGGAAGATGACGCAATTGCTTGCCCCCGCGGGGGACGAAAATTCGGCGTATGCAGCGCTCCTTGCGGGCGCGGACGCCGTATATTTGGGACTTACACAATTTTCCGCGCGTGCAGGCGCGGAAAATTTTTCCGTGCAGGCGCTCGCCCGCGTGACGCGCTTTGCGCACCTCCTCGGCGCCAAAGTGTATGTGGCGCTGAACACGCTCGTGAAAACGCAGGAGACGGGCGGCTTTTTCGATGCCGTGCGCGCCGCGTGGGACGCGGGCGCGGACGCCGTGCTGATGCAGGATATCTTTTTGGGACGCGCCGTCAAAGAGGCGTATCCCGAGATCGTGCTGCATCTTTCCACGCAGGCGGGCTGCTGCAATACGGACGGGGCGCTCGTCGCCAAAGAATACGGGTTTTCCCGCG
>CALVPW010000113.1 GCA_944354085.1 uncultured Clostridia bacterium
GGTGGAATCCACCAAGCGTTGGAGCGCCTCCGGCGTGATCGAGGTCGCCGAAGAGCCGCAGGCTTGACCGAGCTTATAAAGAAACGGGGAACGCGTCTGTTCCCCGTTTTTTTATCGCCTTTTTGCAAGGCGCTTTTTGGCGGCGCGCCTTATGCATGCGCTGATGAAGAGCGCAAGCCAGACCGCAAAGAACAGACAGGCGAGCGCGACGAACAAACAAAATCCCGCAAGGGTAAAGCCCACGTTGTTCGTCACCGCGTCCGCATCGGGCGCCCAGAACACGCACGTGCCCCCGACCGCGGCGATACATGCAAAGACCGCCGCTGCCAAAAAGCACAGGATGCGCAGCAAATGCAGGCATGTTCTCCATACGTTCCGCGTCTCCTCCGCTTGGAACGCGGGCGCGGCGTCGATCGCCGCTGCGGCGCGCCGCGGCACGTGCCTGACATACCGCCGCCGCGCGGGCACGGACGCCTCGGGCGCCATCTCTTCGACGGCGCACGCCTTTGCCTGAAGCGCAGGAACAGCGCATCCCTCCCCCGCCGTCTCTTCCGCGTCATAGAACGCATCCTCGCCCACACCGTACAAAAGACAGAGCTTCTCGATGGCGGGCTTTTTCGGACGGCTCGCACCGCTCTCCCATTTTGCCACCGTCTGCCGCGACACATCGCAAAAAACGGCGAGCTCCTGTTGGGTGATATGGTAGCTTTCCCGCAGCGCCTTAAATATGTTCTTCATACGCAGTCCTTCCTTACATTATCCTATCTTACCACATCTGTAAGCAGTTTGCAAGAGAGCGGAACGATTTTACAAAAATTATCTTCCGAAAAACGGCGGATCGGAGGACGCGAAACAAAAAAGAGCAGACGCCCGTCTGCTCTTTTTTGCTTATTTTTCCATGCGGTCTTCGATCTCGCGCGAGCGCTCGATCTCAAAAAAGACTTCGGCGAGCGCATCGGTATCCGCTTCGGCGATCCTGCCCGCGTCGGCAAGGCGCGCCACCGAAGGATCGATGGGCATTTTGGCAACGGCGGGGATGCCGTATGCTTTTGCGAGCGCGTCCGCCTTGCTCTCCCCAAAGATCTCGTGCCGTTTGCCGCAGTCGGGACAGACAAAGTAGCTCATGTTCTCCACGAGCCCCAGCACGGGCACGTTCATCATCTTTGCCATGTTCACCGCCTTTTTGACGATCATCTCCACGAGATCCTGCGGCGTGGTCACGATGACGATCCCGCTCAACGGGATGCTCTGAAAGACGGAGAGCGGAACGTCGCCCGTGCCGGGCGGCATCTCGATGACCATGATATGGACGTCTTCCCACAAAACGTCCGTCCAGAATTGGACCGCCGCCCCCGCGATGAGCGTCCCGCGCCATACGACGGGGTCGTCGTCGTGCTCCAACAGGGTATTCATCGACATCATCTGCATACCGCTCTTGGTGCGGACGGGATAGATGGTCCCCTCTTCGCCGTATGCGCGCGCCGTCACCCCGAAGGACTTGGGGATGGACGGGCCCGTGATATCCGCATCGAGCACGGCGACGCGGTTGCCGCGCGCCTGCGCGCGGACGGCGAGCAGCGCCGTCACCAGCGATTTGCCCACGCCCCCTTTGCCGCTCGCCACGGCGATGACGCGTTTGACGTGCGCGCCCTCGTGCAGCGGTTTGATAAAGGACTGCTTATCGCGCGAGCCGCAGTTGCTCGAGCAGGTAGAACAATCGTGCGTACAATCTGCCATGATCTCCTCCTTATACGTCTCGTATACCGTCTACGACAAACAGTATACGACAAAGTGCAAAAAATTTCAAGCAAAGCAGCTCACTTACGGTTATTGAGCGCGTAATATCTGCCCTTTTGCGCCATCAGCTCCTCGTGCGAGCCCTGTTCGGCGATGCCCTTGTCGGCAATGAACAGGATGCGGTCGGCTTTGCGGATGGTGGAAAGACGATGCGCCACGATAAACGACGTTTTTCCCGCCAGAATGCGGTCGAGCGCCGCCTGGATCAAAAGTTCGGTCTCCGAGTCGATGGCGCTCGTCGCCTCGTCCAGAATGACGATGCGCGGGTTTTTGAGCACGATGCGGGCGAACGAGATGAGCTGCTTCTCGCCCGAAGAGAGCCCTTCGCCGCGCTCGCCGAGCATGGCGTGATAACCGTCGGGGAAGCGCGCCGCCACACGGTCGCAGTAGATCATCTTGGCTGCGGCGATGCATTGCTCGTCCGTCGCCTCGGGCGTGCCGTAACGGATATTGTCAAGGATGGTGCCCTTGAAGATGAAGGGCTCCTGCATGAGCACGCCGATCTCCTTGCGCAGCGAATGCAGCGTGAGGGCGCGGACGTCGTGCCCGTCCACCGTCACGCTCCCCTCGTTCACGTCGTAAAAGCGCGTGAGAAGGCTGATGACCGTCGTTTTGCCCGCGCCCGTGGGTCCCACGAGGGCGATCTTCTCGCCGGGGCGGACGTGCAGATCGAAGTGTTCGAGCACGTTCACGCCGGGCTCGTAACCAAAGGTCACGTCGTTGAAATCCACCTTCCCCTGCACGTTTTCGAGCGGGACGGCGTTTTCGGCGTCGTGGATGGTGACGGGCGTATCCACCGTCTCGTAAATGCGTTCGAGGTTGGCGGAGACCTGCGAGAGCTGCTGCAAGATGGCGGTGAACTGCAAGAGCGGATCGGCGCAGAGCGAGGTATACAGCGTGAACGCGATGACGGTACCCGCCATGGCGGTCGCGCCGCCGCCGATGAGCGCCAGCGCCACGGCGTAGATGCCAAGGATGCCCGCGTTCCAGCAAAGTTCGGAGACGGGCGCGTTGAGCTCGTTGCGGCGCACGATCTGCATCCATGTGGTCGCGCTGTCCTCCTGCAAATCCTTGTAGACGCTGCGGTTGTATGCCGAACGGTTGTTGCTCTTGATGACCTTCTCGCCCATGATGGACTCGACGATAAAGGCGTTGCGGTTGGAGTTCTTGGCGCGGTGTTTGCGGAAGAGCCGCCGCACGGCGCGTTTGATGAAGTACACGCACACGGTGAGCGGGATCGCCGCCGCATAGATGACGCCCGTTAAAATGGGGCTTATGCACAGCATGAAGATCGTCGCCGCCACGATCTTCAAAATATTCACGATAAGCGACAGAAGATAGTCGGTGAAAAAGTCGGCAAGTTCGTTGACGTACTCGGTCACGCGGATGGAGATCTTTCCCGCGGGGCGGTTGTCGTAATAGTCGAAGGGAAGTTCCTGCAATTTCAGGAAGATCTCCCGCCGCACCTCGGAGATGATCTTGTGCCCCAGCGTTCCCATGATGCGCTGATGGAAGTACGGCAGCACCGCCGTGAGAACGCCAAGAACGCCGAGCGCCGTGATGTAGAGCACGAGTTCGCGCTGCTTTTCGTCGCCTGCGGGGATGACGTTGTTGACGATGGCGCGGATGATGTACGGCGGCAGCAGCGAGACGAGCGAGGACGCCGCCAGCAGGATGAACGCGAGGATGAACAGCTTTTTATAGGGCACGATGCGCGAAAGCAGACGCTTGAAGTATTTGACGTCGACCTTCTCCGTCGTGACCACTTCGTCCATATAATAGGTATTGCGCTTCATATCATTCCTCCCCCGCCCCGTAAGACGAATCGTCCAGCTGACCGTCGCTCGTCTGCAGCTTCCAGATGGCGGCGAACGCACCGTCCTTTTGGATGAGCTCCTGCGCCGTGCCGCGTTCGACGATCTCGCCGTCGCGCAGGAACAAGATCTCGTCGCAGTCCATCACCGAAGAGACGCGGTGCGTCGCGATGAACAGCGTGTTCTGCGGGCAATGCTTTTTGATGGCGGCGAGCACGCGCTTTTCCGTCGCCATATCGAGGGCGGACGACGCATCGTCCAGAATGAGGACGGGCGAGCCCTTGACGAGGGCGCGGGCGATGGAGATGCGCTGTTTCTGCCCGCCCGAGAGCCCCACGCCGCGCTCGCCGACGATGGTCTCGTACCCGTCGGGCAGCTTTTTGATGAAGGCGGTCGCCTGCGCGATATCGGTGGCGCGGAACACGTCCTCCTCCGTGCAGTCGGGGTGGGCGAACGCCACGTTCGCATCCACCGTATTCGAGAAGAGGAACACGTCCTGGAACACGTACGAATACGCCGCGCGCACCTGTTCGAGGGGATACGCCTTGATATCCTTCCCGTCGATGGTCACCTCGCCCGACGTCGCATCAAAGATGCGCGAGAGCATTTTGAGCATGGCGGATTTTCCGCTGCCCGTGCCCCCCATCAGCCCCACTTTCTTGCCGTAGGGCACGTCGAGCGTGATGTGCTTTAAGACCTGCTTTTCGCCAAGGGTGAAGCTCACGTCCTCAAAACGGATGTGCGGCTCGCGCGAGCACACGAGCGCCGACGGACAGTCGGGCACGGCGCTCTCCTCGGTGAGGAAATGTTTGAGCCGCCCGCCCGAGACGAGCTGGTTCTGCATCATAAAGAAGGAACGGGAGATCTGCGTAATATGCGAGATGATCTTGGTCACGTACGTCGTCGCCGCGGTGAGCGCGCCGAGGGCGATATCCCCGCTCAGCACCAAAAGCACGGCGATGACCACCGTTCCCACATAGCCGACCTGCTGGAACGCGATGAAGATGGAGTTGAATTTGGCGGAGAGGCGCACCTCGCGGCAGCTCAGGTCGCGGACGCGGGCATTGCATTCGTCAAATTTTTTGATCTCCTCTTCCTCCGCCGCGAACGAGCGCACGATGCGCACGGCGTCGACGTTCTCCTGCACGTCGAGGTTGATGGCAGAATACCCCTCGCGGATGGCGGCAAACAGCCTGCGCGCCCGCTTTAAGTAGCTGATGAGCGCGATCACGATGAAAGGCGTCATCACGAGCGGGATGATGAGCAGATAGATATTCAGCATGGCAAGCAGCACGATGGAGAGCGTGATGACGACGACGGAATCGAAGATATTCATAAAGATACGCGAATACATCTCCTTGAAGATGATGGTATCGCGGTTCATCGTCGTTAAAAGTTCACCCATGTTGTAGCGGGCGATGGTCTCTCCGTCGAGATCGAGCAGCTTTGCGTACGTCTCTTCGCGCAGGACGCACTCCATCCTGAGCCCGCACCACTGGAAGGTGACGTTCTTGCAATACAAGAGCGCCAGACGCAGCAGTAAAACGCCCGCAAAGATGAGCGCGAGGTTACCAAAGAGCTGCCAGCTCGCTGGTGCGCCGAGGCTCCCCGCATACAGGAAGTCCAACAGCCCCGCCGCGGGCGGATTTACGGGATCGTATGCGATGATATAGTCCAACAGCCCCGCCGAAAGCAGGGGGATGGTCAGATCGCAGACGATGGCGATGAGGCTGAACAGCTTGGACAAAAGCGAGAGCGGCAAAAACCGTTTCCAATAGCGGAAGCCGAACCGAAAGACGTCCATATCTCCTCCGAAAAACCATGCGAGAAAATTCGATTGATTATATCACCTTTCCCATAACAAGACAAGGGTTTTTCTAAAAAATTTTAGGAAAAACAAAAAGATTTTTGCGGCGGGCGGGATATCGAAAAAAATTACAATTTCGTTACAATTTTGTGGGAAATTTTTTACAAGAACACGCTATACTGAGAGTATCCCCTTGGGGGAAAGGAGCCGCCATGCTGCAAAACGAACGCGCCCTGAACGAGGCAAAAATAAAACTCGCACGGCTGAAAAGCCGTCAAAGATCGCTCCGCTTCGGCGGGCTGTGGCTGCTGCTCGCAAAATGCGCCGCCGTATGCGCCCTTGCCGCGCTCCTCACGTTCGTATACGCCGCCGACGCGGGCAAATGGTGGGGCGTCCTTCCCCTTTTAGCAGCCCTCGCCGCGGCAGCCGCCATCCCCCTCTGGACGCGCGCGACCGCCCGCGCGCTCTCCCGCGTGCAGGACGAGGCGGAGCGGCTGGAAAAACTTACCCAAAAAGAGCGCGCCGCATCCGCCCCGACGCACGCACACGGCGCATGATACCCCTCAAATTCGCTTGCTTTTTTTTGAAAATTGTGCTATGCTTGACTGGCTGTGATAGGTGGGGAGTTAGCGGTGCCCTGTATCTGCAATCCGCTATAGCAGAGCCGAACGCTTTTCTCGGTGCCGTCTATGGAAGGCTGCACGCGGTAAGGAATGTTGATCGCAAGGTCTTATG
>CALVPW010000114.1 GCA_944354085.1 uncultured Clostridia bacterium
ATCCCGCTGGAAAGAGCACGGCGTTGAGATAAAATCCCGTCCCGCCGCAAAGGACGGGCACTTTGCCGCGAGCAAAGATATCTTCCACCGCAGTAAGCGCCATCCGTTCGAAATCGCGGACGGTAAATTGCTCGGTGGGCGCGGCAACGTCGATGAGGTGATGCGGGACGCCCCCCATCTCCTCCAAAGTCGGCTTTGCCGTCCCGATCGAGAGCCCGCGGTAAACGAGGAGCGCGTCGCAAGAGACGACTTCGCCCCCCAGCGCCTTGGCGCACTCCACCGCAAGTTTGGTTTTTCCCGAGGCGGTCGCCCCGCAGATGACGAGCAGCTTTTTCATACGATGCGTTTGAAGAGCTTTTCGAGCTCGCTCTTTTTGATCTCGACGACGGCGGGCCGCCCGTGGGGGCATTTGAGCGCAAGATCGCCGTGCATCTCGCGGATGAGGGCGCGCGCCTCTTGTTCCGTCAGCCGCATCCCGCCTTTGACGGCGGCTTTGCACGCCGCGGTCGCAAGTTTGTCCTTTAACAGATCGGCAAGGCGGATGGCGCGCAGCGTCTCCATCGACGAGAGCACCTCTTGAAAAAACGCCTGCAAGTCCATCCCGACAAGCTCGGTCGGCACGGCGGAAACTTTCACGGCATCATCGCCGAACGCCTCAACTTCGAACCCGATCTCGCGCAGCAGCGAAAAGTTCTTTTCCAAAAAGGCGAATTCCTGCCCGTTGACCGTCACGAGATAGGGCGCGAGCATGGGCTGCGAACGCACCGCGCGCGTCTCGTACGCCTTTTGCAGACGGTCGTAGAGGATACGTTCGTGCGCAGCGTGCTGATCGACGAGATACGCCTTATCTCCCGCCTCGTAGATGAGATAGGTCAAAAAGAGCTCGCCCTTATATTCGAGGCGGTCGGGCTCGATGCGCGTCTTTTGCGCCCCCAACTCCTCGAGATACCGCTTGTTTTCGGCAAAGACGTCGGGCGCGGCGGCAGGCTGTACAGACGGCGCGGGCGCGCGGACCTGCATCTGCACGGGCGCATCGTCGAGAAAGCGCGGTTCGCTCTCCTTGGAGAGCGCCACGTCGAACGCTACCTGTTTTTTTGCCGCCTCGTAGCTCATCGGAAGCGGCGCGGGCACGGCGGGCGGCGCAGACGGCGCCGCAGCAGCAGACGGCGCGGGTGCACTTTCAGGCGGACGGACAAGGTAGGAAAGCGCTTTGGAGCTGCCGTCGAGGACCGCCGAAACGACGGAATAAACGCAGCCGTAAACGATCTGATTGTCGGCAAAGCGGACGTCTGCCTTGTTGGGGTGCACGTTCACGTCGACGATCTCGGGCGGGACGTCCAAAAAGAGCACGTAAAAGGGATACTGCCGCTTCATGAGATAGCTCGCGTACGCATTGGAGAGCGCCGCTCCCACCGTCTGATTGACGACGTAACGCCCGTTCACGAACAGGCTCTGCGCGGTGCGGTTGGGCTTGAAATAGTTGCGGTTCCCCAAAAAACCGTGCAGGCGGATGCCGTGCTTTTCGGCGTCGATCTCGATGCAGTTCTCCAAAACGCCCGCGCCGTACACCGCAACGAGTGCCGCGGCAAGCCCGTCCCCGAACGAGCGGTACTTGATCTTTCCGTTCGCCGTATAGGTGAAGGATACGGCGGGATGCGAGAGCAAAAAGCGCGCCATCACGCCGCCGATATCCCCCTCTTCCTGCGCGTCCGACTTCAAAAATTTGAGGCGGGCGGGCACGTTATAGAAAAGATCGTCCACCGTTACGACCGTCCCTTTCGCGCCTGCCGCAGGCGTGACCTGCCCGAGCACACCGCCCGCGCACGCGAGCGAAAACGCCTCGCCCTGCGCGGTCTTGGAGACGATCTCCGTCCGGGAAACGGCAGCGACGGATGCGACCGCCTCCCCGCGGAACCCGAGCGTCCGGATGGCGAACAGATCGTCCGCCGTTTTTAGTTTGCTCGTCGCGTGCGCGGCAAATGCGAGCGGAAGATCGGCTTTTTCGATGCCGCAGCCGTTATCCGTCACGCGGATCCGCTTCTTCCCGCCCTCTTCGATCTCGACCGAGATCTCGGTCGCGCCCGCGTCGATGGCGTTCTCGACGAGTTCTTTGACGACGGAGTACGGACGGTCGACGACCTCCCCCGCCGCGATCTTGTTGTATACGTCTGCCGAAAGCAGATGGATGCTCATACGCTGTCCTTTGCCGCGCAGCTCGGCGCGGTCAGATCTTTTCTTTGAGTTCTGCAAGAAGCGCCAGCGCCTGCATGGGCGTGAGCGCATTCACGTCGATGCCGCGCAGCTCCTCTTTGAGATCTATCGTATCTTCCTGCGTTTCTTCTTCCGCGGGAAGCGATTCCCGCCGTTTTTCGCCGCGTTCGAGTTGTTTTAAGATAACTTTCGCGCGGGAAGTGACCTCTTCGGGCACGCCTGCGAGCGAAGCGACTTCGACGCCGAAGGAACGCGACGCCCCGCCGCGCACGATCTTGCGCAAAAAGACGATGCTCCCGCCGATCTCGCGGACGTTGATCTTGTAATTTTTCACGCCATCGAGCTTACCTTCGAGCTCGGTGAGCTCGTGATAGTGCGTTGCAAACAACGTCTTGGCGCGGATGTTCTGCGTCAGATATTCGATGACAGACCATGCGATGGAGAGCCCGTCGAAGGTGCTCGTTCCCCTTCCCACTTCGTCGAGGATGAGAAGGCTCTTTTGCGTCGCATTGCGCAAAATGTTGGCGACCTCGGTCATCTCCACCATAAACGTGCTGCGGTCGAGGATGAGATTGTCGCTCGCGCCGATCCGCGTAAAAATGCGGTCGCACAGCGGCACGCGCGCCCGTTTGGCGGGGACGAAACAGCCGACATGCGCCATGAACGTGATGAGCGCGACCTGCCTTAAATAGGTGCTCTTGCCCGCCATGTTCGGCCCCGTGATGATCATCGTACGGTCTTCGCCGTTGTCGAGGCGGCAGTCGTTGGGCACAAAACGCTCTTTTGCGATCGCCTCCACAACGGGGTGACGCCCCTCTTCGATCTCGAGCGCGCCGTCTTCGGCGATCTCGGGCATACAATATTTATTTTCTTTGGCGACCGTTGCGAAGGAGACGAGGCAATCCAAAAGCGCGATCGCCTCGGCGATGCGTTGGAACACGGGGATGTTGCGCGCCAGCATCTCGCAGATCTCGCCGAACAGATGCTCCTCGAGGCGAGAAGCGGCGTCCGTGCTGCCCAAGATCTTACCTTCGAGGTCTTTGAGCTCTTCCGTCGTGTACCGCACGCAGCCCGCGAGCGTCTGGCGCGGCACATACGAATACGGGACCTTGTCTTTGAAAGAATTCGTGACTTCGATATAATAACCGAACACACGGTTAAAACCCACTTTCAGATTGCGGATGCCGCTCTTTTCCCGCTCGCGCGCTTCGAGTTCGAGGACGAGGGATTTCCCGTTGTCCTTGACGGCGCGCAGCGCGTCGAGCTGCTCGTTATAGCCGCGGCGGATGTAGTTCCCCTCTTTCAGCGTGGTCGCATCCTGCGAGATCGCGCTGTCCAAAAGGGCGCAGACCTTCTTGGTATCGACGAGATCGTCTGCGATCTCCCTTAAAAGCGGCGCGGAAAATCCCGTCAGCTGAAATTTAAGGTTGGGCACCGCCGCGAGCGACGCGGAGAGCGCCAAACAGTCGCGCGGCTGCAGATTGCCGTTGGATACCCGCCCCGCGAGCCGTTCGATATCGCGCACGCCGCCCAGCATGTCGGCGATCCCCATCCGCACCACCGTGCTTTGGAAGAGTTCGTGAACGGCGGAAAGCCGACGGTCGATCGCCGCTTTTTCGCCGAGCGGCGAAGAGAGCATGGAAACGAGTTTTCTCGCACCCATCCCCGTTTTTGTGCGATCCAACAGCCACAAGAGCGAGCCGTAACGCTTGCCCTCGGCATTGTTTTTTAAGATCTCGAGGTTACGGAAAGCGCCCGCGTCGAGCGTCATATTGCGCCCGTCTTCCGTAAGACGGAGACGGTTGATGTTCTTCAGCGCGTGCTTCTGCGTCTCGCGCAGGTACTCCAAAAGCGCGCCCGTTGCGATCAATGCGAAGGGCTTTGCTTCCAGCCCGAGCGCCTCGGGCGAGGCAGCCGAAAGCTGGCTGCACACGCTCCTCTCCGCAGCCCCGCGTTCGAACGTCCACGGAAGATAACAGGAGAATGCGGGAAGCGCGCCGCGGCTCGCCTCCACGTCCTCCTTGGCGTCAAAGAGCATATCTTCGTTGCAGATGACCTCGGCAACGGAGAGATTGATGAGCGCGGAGACGACCTTCTCGCGCGAGGCGAGCTCTTCGGCGCAGAGCGCGCCCGTCGTGATATCCGCCCATGCAAGCCCGTATCCCTTTTCGCCCTTATAGGCGCAGGCGATATAGTTGTTGCGCTTTTCGTCGAGCTGATTTTCCTCGATGACCGTTCCCGCCGAGACGACGCGGATGACGTCGCGCTCCACCATCCCCCTGCCCGCTGCAGGCTCGGTGAGCTGTTCGCAGATGGCGACGCGCTCCCCCATGGAGATGAGCTTGGCGATATACGTATCTGCCGCATGATAGGGAATGCCGCACATGGGCGCGCGCTCTTTGAGCCCGCAGTCGCGCCCCGTGAGCGTGAGATCGAGGAGCTTGGAAACGCGCACCGCATCGTCAAAGAACATCTCGTAAAAATCGCCGAGACGGTAAAAGAGCACGCAGTCCTTATACTTCTCTTTCATGGAGAGGTAATGCTCCATCATTGGCGAAAGCCCCATATCCTCCTCCTTTACGCGCGTTCGCAGATCTCACCGTACAGCGACACGCCGTTCGCCTTTGTGACTTTGATCGTGACGAATTCCCCGATGCGGTCCCGATCGCAGGCAAAATATCCCATCCTGCCGAGCGGTTCCCGCCCGAGATACAGCCCGCGCTTTTCGTCATAGTCCTCGCACAGCACCTCGACCGTCTGCCCGACGAGCGCCTCGCTCTTGCGGCGGGTGTTCTCGTTCACGGCAGCGATCAGCCGCGTGATGCGCGATCTTGCCGTCTCGGCATCCACACGCCCCGCCATCTCGGCGGCTTTCGTGCCCGTGCGCGGCGAATAGACGAACATGAACGCCGAGGAAAAATCCGCCTCCTTAACGAGGGAGAGCGTCTCTTCGAACTCCTCTTCCGTCTCCGTCGGGAATGCGACGATAAGATCGGTCGTCACCTCCGCCCCGGGGATCTCCTCCTTGAAGCGGCGCACTTTGGCAAGATATTCCTCCCGCGTATACCGCCTGTTCATCAGCCGTAAAATGCGGCTGCTTCCGGACTGCGCGGGCAAATGCAGCAGATTCAGGATCTTATCGTGCTTTTTGATGACTGCGATCAGCTTTTCGGAAAAATCTTTGGGATGCGAAGTCATAAAACGCACGCGGAATTTCCCCTCGACGGAAGCCACCCTGTCGAGAAGCTCGGGAAAATCCACGTCGCCGTCGCGGTACGAATTGACGTTCTGCCCGAGCAGCGTGATCTCCTTATACCCTTTTGCGACGAGCGCGCGCACTTCCTCCAAAATGAGGTCGGCGCTGCGGCTCTTCTCCCGTCCGCGCACATAGGGAACGATGCAGTACGTACAGAAATTGTTGCACCCGTACGTGATGTTCACCCATGCGTTGGGATAACTCGTACGGCAGGGCGAAGCGCCGTCCTCGATCTCCTTGCGGTCGTCGTACAGCGACACGACTCGTTTTTCGCTCTTTTTGCGTTCGATGAGCGACGCAAGTTCGAAAATGTTGTGCGTGCCGAAAATGATATCGATAAAAGGAAATTTTTGTTTGAGGAACTGCGCTTTCCCTTGCTCCTGCGCCATGCATCCGCCCACGGCGATGATCAGCCCCTTCTTTTGCTTTTTCAGCTTTTTGAGCGCGCCGATATTGCCGAACGCGTGATTTTCGGCATGTTCACGGATGCAGCAGGTGTTGAAGACGATGATATCCGCCTCTTCCTGCGGCACTTCCTTTTCGTAGCCGACAGAACGCAGCACGCCCGCGATCTTCTCCGATTCGTGCAGATTCATCTGGCAGCCGTATGTGACGATACAGTAATTCATACTCATAAAAACGACGGGAGCGCGGCGAGCGTCTCCCCTACCTTTTGGCGGATGACGAGGGAACAAGCGCCGTCGAGCGGCGTTGCGTCGCGATTGATGAGGACGAGCTCGTCCCCGCGGAAATAGTCCAAAAATCCGGCAGCGGGATACACCGTGAGCGAAGTCCCCGCAACGATCAGGGTGTCGGCGGCGGCGATGGCGTCCACCGCGCCGTTCACCGTTTCGCTGTCCAGCTGTTCGCCGTACAGCACGACGTCGGGCTTGACGATCCCGCCGCACGTACAGACGGGAACGCCGCTGCTTTCCGCAAGAAAGGAAGCGGGGTAAAACTTCCCGCAGCGCATGCAATAATTGCGGTGGATGCTGCCGTGCAGTTCGAACACACACCTGCTGCCTGCCGCCTGATGCAGCCCGTCGATGTTCTGCGTGACCACGGCAAGCAGTTTCCCCGCGCGTTCCCACGCGGCAAGTTTTTTGTGCGCGGCGTTGGGCTTTGCGTGCAGAGGAAGCATCTTGTCCCGATAAAACGCAAAGAACTGCTCGGGATGCGCATGAAAATAGGACGCGCTCAAAATGGTCTCGGGCGGGACGGCGTACTTTTGGCGATACAAACCGTCTTCGCTGCGGAAATCGGGGATACCGCTCTCCGTCGAGACGCCCGCGCCGCCGAAAAAGACGATACGTTTGCTCTTTGTTACGATCTCTTCGAGCGTCATACGCCTTTCTCCTCTTTACAACATTATAATATCGTCATTATAACACAACGCGCGCATTTTTTCAACAAATGCAAACGCGCAAGCGAAAAATTTTCCCGAAAACGCGCATACTCCCTGTGATGAAACGCGCATTGACCATATCACTCGTCCTCTTCGGGATACTTGCCGTTCTTCTTTGCGCCTGCGCGCTGTACGCGCTGTGCATCACGAAGGACGTGCGGCTGGACGAACGCAAACTTCACCTCTCGGAGCCGTGCCTGACTTTTTACGACAAAAACGGGACGAAGATCGAAGCGGGCGCCGCATATACGGGCGTTCCGCTCGACGACATCCCGCCCGACGTGCGGCATGCGTTCATCGCCGTCGAAGACAAACGCTTTTACAGCCATCACGGCGTCGACGTCAGGCGCATGCTGGCGGCAAGTTGGAAAAACCTTACCCGCATGCGTTTCAGCGAGGGCGCATCCACCATCACCCAGCAGCTCATCAAAAATACGCACCTTTCGGGCGAGAAGACAATCCCGCGCAAACTCAAAGAGATCAAGCTCGCCCGCGCCCTCGAAAAAAGGCACTCGCAGGACGAGATCTTGTCGATGTACCTTGGTTCCATCTATTTCGGACACAGCGCCTTCGGGATCGAGAGCGCCGCGCAGTTCTACTTTGGGAAAAGCGCCTCATCGCTCGATACCGCCGAGGGCGCCATGCTTGCCGCGCTCATCCGCTCCCCCAACCGCTATTCGCCCTTCCGCAACGCCGAAGCGTGTAAGGCGCGGCGCGATCTGGTGCTCCGCCTCATGTGCGAACAGGGATATTTGGACAAAGCGCAATGCGAAGCGGCGCAAAAGGAAGCGCTCCCCGCGCAGCCCGCCCGCACGCACACGAAAAGCGCCTACCTCGGCCGCGTGTTCGACGAACTTGCCGCGCTCTTCCCCGACGCGCGTTCGGGGGATTGGGGCGCGCTCTCCATCCAAACATATCTCGACCCCGCCCTGCAGGCGCAGCTCGAAAGCACGCAATGCGACGAAGACGTGTGCCTGCTCGTACGCGACAACGCGGCGCAGGCGCTCAGCGCGCTGCACGCAACGTGCGGCACGCCGCGCCGCCTTCCCGCCTCCACGATCAAGCCGCTCCTCGTGTACGCGCCCGCCCTCGAAGAAAATCTCATCTCCCCTGCCACGCCCGTCCTCGACGCCCGCACAGACTTCAACGGATACTGTCCCGACGATTTCCGCGGCGCGACCGACGCCTACATGAGCGTGCGGTACGCCCTTGCGCACAGCGTGAACATCCCCGCCGTCAAAATCCTGAACGAACTCGGCGTCGACCGCGGCGCAGACTATCTAAAAAAGATGGATCTTCCCGTCGACGAGGAGGATAAAACGCTCGCGCTCGCGCTCGGCGGAATGAAGTACGGCTACACCCTGCCCGCCCTTGCAGACGGCTATGCGACGTTCGCAAACGGCGCCTTCTGCCCCGCCCGCACGATCGCACGCGTCACGGACGGGAACGGGAACATCCTTTTTGAACACGCGCCAAAAGCGCGGCACGTGTTTTCCGCCGACGTCTGCGCGCTCGTCAACGACATGCTGCAAACGTGCGTACGGGAGGGCACGGCAAAGGCGCTTGGCGGATTTTCTTTCCCCCTCGCCGCCAAAACGGGAACGGCGGAAGGCGAAACGGGCAATACCGACGCCTATTGCATCGCCTATACGCGCGAACACGTAATCGCCGCATGGGCGGGCAACGCGGACGGCTCTCCCATCCGCGCGGCGGGCGGCGGCGTATGCGCCGCGCTCGTAAAACGCGTTCTCCGCGATGTATACGCCGCGGGCGCGCCGTCGCCGTTCGACGCCTGCGACGACGTCGTCACCTTAAAATACGACAAGACGGCGTACGATACGGACCACGTGCTCTTGCGTGCCGATCCCGCCGCACCGCCCGCAGCCGACCGCGAAGAACTCTTTCGCAAATGCGCGCAGCCGACGAAGCAGAGCACCTACTTTTCCGCGCCCGTTATCCGCACGCCGCAGATCTTGTTAAAAAACGGGAGCGTACAAATAGTATTATGTCAGACAGAGTACTATGAATATGAGATAAAAAGAGAAAATCGCGGCAAAATTGCCACGATCTAC
>CALVPW010000115.1 GCA_944354085.1 uncultured Clostridia bacterium
CACACGGTGGGCATCGAGACGACGACGGGTCCTTTGGGACAGGGCATCGCCAACGCCGTCGGCATGGCGGTCGCCGAAGCGCACCTCGCGGCGGTGTTCAACCGCGAAGGCTTCCCCGTGGTCGATCACTTCACCTACGCGCTTTGCGGCGACGGCTGTCTCGAAGAGGGCATCTCCTACGAAGCCTGCTCGTTCGCGGGCACGCACGAACTCGGAAAGCTCATCCTCTTCTACGACGACAACGATATCACCATCGAGGGCGATACCGATATCACCTTTAAGGAAGACGTCGCGATGCGCTTCAAGGCGCAGAACTGGCAGGTCATCAAAGTCGACCTCGTCGCCAATCCCGATAACGTCGCCGTGCTCTCCGCCGCCATCCGCAAGGCGCAGAAGGAGACGAAAAAGCCCTCCATCATCATCTGCAAGACCAAGATCGGCTACGGCACCCCGCTCGAAGGCAGCCATAAGTGCCACGGCTCGCCGCTCGGCGCGGAGAACCTGCAAAAGACCAAAGAAAACTTCGGCTGGACGTGCGCGCCGTTCGAGGTGCCCGACGAAGTCTTCGCGCATACCAAAAAGGCGGGCGCGAAGGGCGCCAAAAAAGAGCGCGAATGGAAGAAGATGTTCGCCGAATACGAAAAGGCGTACCCCGAACTCGCCGCGGCGTACAAAGCAGCCATGCGCGGCGACATGATCGACCTTTCCAAGGTGGACGATCTCTTCGCGTTCGAAAAACCCATGGCGACCCGCCAGACCTCGGCAACGGTGCTCAACAAGATCGCCGCGCTCGTGCCCCAGCTCATGGGCGGTTCGGCGGACCTTGCGCCCTCCAACCTCTCCAACATGAAGGATACCGACGCCGTGCATTACGGCGACTTCTCGGCGGAAGACAAGAGCGGCAGGAACATGCACTTCGGCATCCGTGAGCACGCGATGGCAGCCATCACCAACGGCATGCAGCTGCACGGCGGCTTAAAGTGCTACTGCTCCACTTTCTTCATCTTCTCCGACTACTGCAAGCACGCGATGCGCCTCTCCGCGCTCATGAACATCCCCGTCGTATATATCCTCACGCACGATTCCATCGGCGTGGGCGAAGACGGGCCGACGCATGAACCCGTCGAGCAGCTCATCGCCCTCCGCTCCATCCCCAACATGAAGGTGTACCGTCCCGCTGACGGCAAGGAGACGGCGGCGGCGTGGATCTCCGCCCTCACGGGCACCGCGCCCACGGCGCTCGTCCTCACCCGTCAGAACCTGCCCCAATACGCGGCAAGCGGGCTCGTTGCCCTCAAAGGCGGTTACGTGCTCGAAGACTGCGACGGCACGCCCGACGTGCTCCTCATCGCCAGCGGCTCGGAAGTCGAACAGTGCGTCGGCGCCAAGGCAAAACTTGCAGAGGAAGGTATCAAGGCGCGCGTCGTCTCCATGCCCTGCATCGAGGAGTTCGAAAAGCAGAGCGCGGAATACAAAGAGAGCGTCATCCCCTCCGCCGTCAAGGCGCGCGTATGCGTGGAAGCGGGCTCCCCTTACAGCTGGTACAAATACGCGGGCGATAAGGGCGAGATCGTGGGCATGTCCACCTTCGGCGCGAGCGGTCCCGCACCGCAGCTTTTCAAGCTGTTCGGGTTCACGGTGGAGAACGTCGTCGAAAAGGCAAAGATCTCCCTCGCAAAATAAATACGTTCTTGTAAGGAAAAGAAGACGCTGTAAAAAGCGTCTTCTTTTTTTGAAGATCGGCTGACAGGAAATTCCATCCGCCGCCCCTTGACAAGCCATCGCTTTTCCATTATAATCTTATACGAAAAAATACCTTCACAAAGGAATCGTCATGGCAAACAAGAAACAGGAAACGAGCATCGTTCCCGCAGAACAGGCGTCCGCGCAGCCCGAGGCGCGCAAGATGACCATCTATGAGTACGAAGAGAAGTACGTCCGCCGCCAGAACCTGCGCGGAGCGCGCTTTCTCTTGGGGCTTGCGGCGGGCATCATCGGCGTGTTTTTGGGGTGGTGCCTCTTCTCCTTCACCACGCAGCTTTGGCAGATGCACCCCTACGCGGGCTACGCCGCCGCCGTGTTCAGCGTCGTCGTCTTCGTGCTCGTATACATCGTCCCGCTCGTAAAGATCCTGCGCTCGGATTACTTTATCACCAACGTGAACGCCGCGCATGCAGGCAAGGCGAAGCGCCACAACAAACGCGTCCGCCGCAACATCGCCGAGAAGATGGTGGAATTCAACAACAGCGTCTCGGGCGTGGGCTGGTACGACGACAAGCTCGTCGGCGACCTTTCGGACGCCCTGCGCGCGGGCAACGACGAGAAGATCAAAACGACGCTCACCGCCCTGTATAAGGGCAAGGTGAAAAAGACGGCGAAGGACATCATCTTCAAATGCGCCTTAAAGTCAGCCGCCTATTCCGCCGTATCGCAAAACTCGCGGACGGACGCGCTGCTCGTCGCAGTCGTCAACTTGCAGATGATCAAAGACATCGTCTTTTTGTACGGGTTCCGCCCGTCGGATACCAAGCTCGTCAAGATCTTTTGGGCAGTCGTGAGAAATTCGCTCACCGCCTTCGGATTGGGCTCGCTGCAGATCGGCAACGCCGTCGTCAAAACGATGGGCGACGCCGCCCGCGGCATCCCCTTTTTGGGCAGCGCCATCTCCGCCCTCGTCGACAGCTCCATCCAGGGGCTGACGAACGGGACGCTCACGGCGGTCATCGGCTATCAGACCATCCGCTATCTCAACAAGGAATACCGCCTGCAAAACATTCTCGACGGCGTCGAAGTCACCGAATCGCAGGCAGAACTCGAAGAAGCGTGCGAAGAGATCAAAAGCGAACTCAGACGCCGCCCCGTCAAGACC
>CALVPW010000116.1 GCA_944354085.1 uncultured Clostridia bacterium
TCGTGCACCGCATCGATAAGGACACGTCCGGGCTTTTGGTGGTCGCCAAAAACGACGCGGCGCATCTTTCGCTTGCCGCGCAGATCGCCGAAAAGTCGTGCAAGCGCGAATATCTTGCCCTGTGCGAGGGTGTCGTCAAATCAGAGACGGGGCATATCTCCACCCGTATCGGCAGAGACCCCAAGGACAGGCTGAAAATGGCGGTGCTCGCGAGCGGCGGACGGCAGGCGGAGACGGATTATTTCGTCGCCGAACGCTTTCCCGCGCACACGCTCCTGCGTTTTTCGCTGGGGACGGGACGGACGCATCAGATCCGCGTCCACGCCAAATATATCGGGCATCCCGTGGTGGGCGATAAGACGTACGGCTACAAAAAACAGCGGTTCACGCTCGAAGGGCAGCTCCTGCACGCCTTCCGTCTGACGCTCACCCATCCGAAAACGGGGGAGCGGATGACGTTCGAAGCCCCGCTGCCCGCGCATTTTTTGCACGTGCTGCAAATACTAAGGAGGGAGAGGGATGCAAATTCTTGACAGCGAGGAGATGCGGCGCGCGGTCACGCGGCTCTCCATGCAGGCGGTGGAAGCCTGCAAGGGGACGGATTTCGTCCTCATCGGCATCCGCACGCGGGGCGTCATCCTCGCCCGCAGGATGCAAAAGGAGATCGCCCGCCTCGAGGGAACGCAGGTGCCCGTCGGCATCCTCGATATCGCGCTGTACCGCGACGATCTTTTGGACGGCTGCGACGCGGTGTTCAAGGGCAGCGAGATAAACTTTGACATCGAAGGAAAGAAGGTCGTGCTCGTGGACGACGTTTTGTATACGGGCAGGACGGTGCGCGCGGCGCTTGCGGCGCTCTCTTCGATGGGGCGCGCGGGGGCGGTGCGGCTTTACGTGCTCGTCGACCGTGGGCACAGGGAACTCCCGTTCCGCGCCGACGGCGTGGGCAAAAACATACCCACGTCCCGCCGCGAACGCATCGAGGTGCGTTTTGCGGAGACGGACGGCGAGGACGGCGTATATCTGTATAAATAAAAGAACGACTTGCCGCAAAACGGCTGTCACGGAGGTATCTTATGGCAAATAAAAAGACAGAAAACAAGAACACGCAGAACACGCAGCGCCGCAATACGACGTCGCGCGTGCGCATCGTCGATCTTTTGGCATTTTTGGCGCTTGCCGCGTCGGCGGTCCTGCTGTTGGTGGGACCCATCGTGCGCTGGGCGCTCGACAATGCCGTCGGACAGACGGTGCTCACCGTGCTCAACTTCATCGCGCAGTACTGCCTCTTGGCGGCGATCGCCATCCCCGGCTGGTATTTCGTGCGCGGGCGCGGTAAAACGTGGAAGGGCGTCTATGTGGTGCTGCTCGTCATCTACATTGCGGGCACCATCATCGGGATCTCCCTCGGGGTCTGAAAAAGCAACGCAAGAGAAACGGCACATATGTGCCGTTTTTTCTTTACAAACGGCAAAAATTTTTTTATAATAGTGGAAAGACGACAAAAGGAGGTGCGGTATGAGACCCGTCATTGCGATCGTGGGGCGTCCCAACGTGGGAAAGAGCACCTTTTTCAATAAAGTGGCAGGACGCAAGATCTCCATCACGGAAAACCGCCCCGGCGTCACGCGCGACCGCATCACGGCGGATTGCGAATGGCGCGGGAAGCCGTTCACGCTCATCGATACGGGCGGGATCGAACTCAAAAGCGAGGATACGATGTGGAAGGAAATTGCGCTGCAAGCCAAGGCAGCCGTGGAACTTGCCGACGTCATCCTCTTTTTTACGGACGGAAGGGAGGGGCTCACCACCTCCGATCACGACGTTGCCGAGTATCTGCGGCGCAGCAAAAAACCCGTCGTGCTCGTGGTCAACAAAGTGGACGACTATTCGCCCGACAAACTTTTCGAGTTCTATTCGCTCGGATTGGGGGAGCCGTACGGCGTTTCCTCCGAGCATTCCCGCGGCATCGGCGACGTGCTGGACAGCGCCGTCGAGTGGTTCCCCAAAGGGGAGACGGAGGCGGACGGCTCGCTGAAGATCGCCGTGGTGGGCAAGCCCAACGCGGGGAAGAGCTCGCTCGTCAATAAGATCCTGGGGCAGGAGCGCTCCATCGTCACGCCCATCGCAGGGACTACGCGCGACGCGGTGGATACCCGTTTTGAGCTGGGCGGCAAGGCGTATACCATCATCGATACGGCGGGCATCCGCCGCAAACGCTCCGTCGAGGACGACGTGGAGTACTATTCGGTGCTGCGCGCGTTCGATGCCGTCCGCCGCGCCGACGTATGCTGTTTGGTGGTGGATGCGAACGAGGGGCTCACCGAGCAGGACGTAAAGATCATCGGCTACGTGCACGAACAGGGCAAGCCGAGCGTCGTCGTCATGAACAAGTGGGACGTCATCGAAAAGGATACGCACACCATCCAAACCTTCGAAAAGAAGCTGCGCGACGATCTCAAATTCATGGACTGCTTCAAGTCGGTGTACATCTCCGCCAAAACGGGGCAGCGCGTCGAAAAGGTGCTTTCCCTCGCCGAAGAGGCGTACGCGCACGCCAACTTCCGCGTGCCGACGGGGGAACTCAACGACCTTTTAATGGACGCGATGCGTGTCTCTGAACCGCCTTCCTATCAGGGCAGGAGGCTCAAACTCTATTACGCCTCGCAGGTCGCCGTCTGCCCGCCGCTCTTCGTGCTCATGGTCAACGACGAAGGGCTTATGCACTTCTCTTACGAGCGCTATCTCGAAAACGTCATCCGCGGCGCGTACGACTTTTCGGGCACGCCCATCCGCATCCAGGTGCGGAACAACAAGGAAGGATCGTAAAAGAGGCGCGGCATGAAGGAACTTGCTTTTTCTCAACTGTGGTATTGGCTGCTGCTGATGGCGGTCATATGCTACCTGATCGGATGCTTCAATTTTGCGGTGATCATCGCCAAGACCAAGCATAAGGATGTGCACAAGATCGGCAGCGGGAACCCTGGCACCATGAATATGACGCGCGAGTTCGGGCTGAAAGTGGGGCTCATCAACTTTTTGTGCGACGCCTGCAAGGGCGGCATCCCCGCCGTCGTCAGTTATTTTATCTTCCGCGGCTATGTGTTCGCGGGGACGGACGTCGTCATTTCCGACTTCACGCGGTATTTTTGCGGGGTGTTCGTCATCATCGGGCATATCTGGCCCGTGACGATGCGTTTCCGCGGCGGGAAGGGGATCGCCTCCTCGCTGGGGCTCTTTTGGTTCTGCCTCTCCTGTGAGAGCGCGTGGAACATCCTCATCGGATTGGGCGGGCTGCTGATCGTCCTCGGCTACATCATCCTCACGGAGTGGGGGTCGATGGGATCGCTCCTCGGCGTGAGCGGTTTTTCCGTCTGGCAGGGGCTCATCTTCTTTTTCCGTTACGAGGCGGAACTTGCGAACGGCTGGGTGATCGGAGCGTTCGTCCTGCTGCTTTGCATCAATTTCCTCACGTGGTTCGCGCACCGCAAAAATCTCGTCCGCCTCTTCGCGGGGGAAGAACACCGCACGTCCGTCAAAAAGCTCTCCAAAGGAAAGCGCGGCACGCAAAACATGTAAATACAGCGAACGCCCGTCCGAATGTTCGGACGGGCGTTTTTGTACACAAGATCTGCATGCGGGTATGCGTTTTACGAGCGGTCGTCCCGTTCGTCGCGATCGTCGGCGCTGCGGTCGGCGCGTTTTTTGTGCGGCGCAAGACGGCGTACGCAGAAGCGTTCTGAAGCCGCGGGCTTTTTCCAAAAGAGGAGGGCGGCGACGGCGGAAAACAGCAGCGCGCCTGTAAAGTTGACGATCATATCCAGCATGGTGTCGATGAGCGCGCTCCCGCGGCGGGAATCCGTCAAATAGGTGCCGTCGGGCAGCGCTTCGAGGAGCCCGTCCTTCCAACGCTGCGCGTTGGATGCGGGATTGACGGTATCCACTACAAATTCGAACATCTCCCAAACGTAGCCTTCGGCAAGGGCGGCGAGCAGGGCGATGAGCGCGGAGAGCAGCACTGCCTGCGTGTGCGTGAATTTTTCGCGGAAGAAGGTGAAGGCGACGGCGTATCCGACGGCGGCGAACAGCGCGCCCGCGAACGTGTGCAGGATCTTATCCCACAGCGGGAAAAGCCCGTATACGCCGTATACGCCCGCAACGGTGTTGCCCGCGAACGCGAACAGGGAGAGCGAGAGCTC
>CALVPW010000117.1 GCA_944354085.1 uncultured Clostridia bacterium
GCGCTGGAAACGCTCACGACGGTCTATCCCCGCAAGGCGGTGGCGCAGTACTATCTGGAACGCATGCGGCAGGTGCGCGACGGGGAAGAAAAGCGCTTTTCCATGAGCTATTTTTACCGCGTGCCCGAGGAGGAATACTCCACCGTGGCGAATTTCCTTTTGGCGGCTTCGCAGATGGACGAACGCGAGGTGCACCGCCTGGGCGAGCTCTCGCAGCTGCATACCTTTTTCCGCATCGCCTTCGACGAGATGGAGGGGCGGGACGAAAAATTGCAAGCGCTCGCCGTCCGCGTTGCCGACCGCACCCGTTCGGATGAATTCCTGCGCGACGTGCTGCTCGACCATGCGGGGAGCGAGTTCATCAAGATCTCCATCCTGCACGCGCTCACCATGCGGAACGAGGAGGATTCCTTCGGCATCGTCATCTGCGATCTGTACCGCGAGTTCGTCACGCACAAGCTGGAGATCGGCGAAAAAAAGCGGGAAGATTTCTTAAAGGCGTTTGCCGACGTGTACGCAAAGTTCGCCGTCCTCGGCGACGAGAACGCGGGCAAGATCTGCGCGGCGGCGGAGGACGTTTATCTCACGCTCGAAGAGTGCGGCGCGCTCTCCTATTGCGACGAGCGTGCGTCGCTCGCCGCGGCGATCTACCGCGAATCCCGCCTTTCGGGCGGGGAGCGCTCGTTCGAAGAGATCGTAAAAATGTTCGGCGCGAATAAATACGTGACCGAACGTATCTTGGATTATATGATATAAACGGCTGCGGGACAGACTTTTGCAGCCAAAAATAAGGAAGGGATATGAAAAAGCTCATCGATTTTGACGGGTTGTTCGACGAAAAGCTCGCCGAATACATGCAGATGAACGCGGGCAAGTACAGCGAAAAACAGTGGGAGGATATCATCCCCAAGCTGTACCGCAAATTCGGCGATACATACGTTGCCAAAGCGGGCAACACGCCCAAAGGCTACTATGCGGATATGACGGACGACGCGCTCGTGGAAACGCTCGTCGCGCACGTCCGCGAGGGAGTGCCCGTCTCCGACTTTTTGTGCCGCGAGCTGGAAAAGCGGGATTGTCCCGCCGCGCTCGTCGCGCTCGTGACGTCGGAGAGCGAGGAGCTCGTGACGCTCGCCGTCAACCTCGCGGGCGGGAACGAACGCGCGTTCTCCGCCTATTTCGACGTACTCGCGGGCGACGGGAGCGAGGACGTGAAGGACGCCGTCTGCGAGCAGCTCAAAAGCGGGGCGGACGCCGCCAAGGAGCGGGCGCTCACGCTGTATCAAAGCGGCGTCGAGCGCGAGCGCATGCTGGAGATCTTGTCCCGCTGCAAACAGCGCGACGACCGCGTGTTCGAGATCTTGCTGCGGGAATTCCGCACGGGGGACGAAGTGCCCATGCACGCGAGTTATCTTGCCGCCTACGGCGACGAGCGCGCGCTGCCCGTGCTGCTCGACTACATCGACCGCGACGACATCAACTATCTCGAATATCAGGAACTCAAATACGCGATCGAGGCGCTCGGCGGCGAATATACCCGCCCGCGCGACTTTTCGGAGGACGCGTATTATCAGGAGATCAAGGCGCAGTCGCAGCTTCCCGTCGATCCCGAAAAGAAGACGGACGCTTAAAAGAAAAGAAAAAGCAACGCGCGGCGGCATCTTTCGATGCCGCCGCGCGTGTATATCGTGCGTTGTTTTACGCGTCCAAAACGACGCGTGCGCGGTCGTCTTGGATGCAGATCAGGCTCTTCCAATATGCGCCGAGTCCTGCCTCCAACGCGACGAAATCGGCGCAGGCGATGGTCTCCACGGCGGAGTGCATGGCGAGCTGCGGGATGCCGATATCCGCGGTGAGGATGCTCGCCTGTCCCAGGCTGATCGCGCCGAGCGTGCTGCCGCTGCGCATATCCGCGCGGTTGTAAAAGGTCTGCAAGGGGGCGCCCGCCTGTGCAAAGACCGCTTTCACCACGGCGGCGGAGAGGGCGTCCGTCGTATAGGCGCCGCCCGCATGCGCTTTGAGCGCCGCGCCCTTTCCGAGGTACGCCTTTTCCGCGGGGTCGTATTTTTCGGGATGGTTGGGGTGGAACCCCTGCGCGTTGTCGAGCGAGATGCAAAAGGAGGCGGCGGCTGCGGTGAAGATCTCCTCCTGCGAGAGACGCTGCGCCGCGGCGATGCGCAGCAGCACCGTGCGCAAAAAGTCGCCCGCCGCGCCCTGCCGCGTGCGGCTGCCTACCTCTTCGCCGTCAAAGCACGCCGCGATGCAGCATCCCTGCGTCTTGGTGCGCGCCAGCGTCCTGAGCGAGGCGTACACGCTCGCCAGATCGTCCAGCCGCGGGGCGGACAGGAGCTCCCCGTGCGCGCCCCAAAAATAGGGCTTTTCCGCGCAGGCGGCGTACAGATCGCCGTTCGCGGGGAGATCGCCGCCCGCTTCGATGGTGAAAAGGGGCAGATCGGTCTGCAATTTGGGTGAGAACACGTCGTTCACCGTGCGGTCGAGATGGATGGCGAGCGACGGGATGCTCACGAGCCCTTCGCTCACATAGGAACGGGCGGCGAGCCCTTCGGCGTCCTCCTCGACGATGCGCCCCGCGATGCGCAAAGGGCGGTCGAAAAAGGTGTGCCAGATGCCGCCGCCGTACGGTTCGGCGTTGAGGCGTACGCCGCCTTCGCCCGCCAGCGCGGGGCGTTCTTTGAGCTTGAAGCAGGGGGAATCGGTGTGACTCGCGACGATCTTGACGCCGCGTTTCATATCGCCCGCCGTAAAGGCGATGATGGCGCTCCCGCCGCGGACGACGAAATATCTGCCGTTCGGCGCGAGCTCCCACGGTGCGCATTCGGAAAGTTCCAAAAAGCCGTGCTGCGTCAAAAGGGCGCGCGCGTTCTCCACTGCCTGATAGGGGGTGTACGACGTTTCGAGAAAACGGACGAGTTCGTTCATGAGATCTCCTTGCGTGTGAGCGTTTGTTTTATTATAACGCATTTCCCGCCGAAAGGCAAGGGCGCGGGCGTACGTTTACCGTTTTTGCGCGTTTTTTCGGCGAAAAACGGGGAAATACAAAAAAGCGTGACAAAAATTTCCGTTTCCCCCCTTGTCAAACGGGGCGGCGTATGGTACAATACGTTGGTGAGACAAAAGGAGATGACACAAGATGTGGTTTGACGAAAGTGTATTTTACCAGATCTATCCGCTCGGATTTTGCGGGGCAGAACGGGAGAACGACTTTGGCGAGACCCGCGACCGCCTCGGCAAGATCGCGGCGGAGATCGACAGGCTCAAAGCGCTCGGCGTGGGCGCGGTGCTCTTCAATCCGCTCTTCGAGAGCGAGCGCCACGGCTACGACACCGTGGATTTTTACAAAGTGGACAGGCGTCTTGGGACGAACGAGGCGTTCAAAGAGCTCGTTGCCGCCTTCCATGCGGCGGGCATCCGCGTGGTGCTCGACGGCGTGTTCAACCATGTCGGCAGGGCGTTCCCGCCCTTCCGCGAAGTGCTCGAAAAACGCGAGGGGACGGATTACAGGTTCTGGTTCAACATCAATTTTTACGGCAACTCCCGCTATAACGACGGGCTGGATTACGAGAATTGGGAGGGGCATCCCGAGCTCGTGAAACTGCGGCTGGAAAACGCCGATCTGCAAAATTATCTGATGGATGCGGTGCGCTTCTGGATCCGCGAATTTGATATCGACGGGCTGCGGCTGGACGTGAGCTATCTGCTCCCGCCGTGGTTCATGGAAATGCTGCGCCGCACCGTCAACGCCGAAAAATCAGAATTCTTTTTGGTGGGGGAGGTCATCCACAACAACAACTTCCAACAGAACGTCTGCGCGGAGCGGCTGGATTCCATCACCAATTACGAGGGGTTCCGCAGCATGCTCTCGGCGTTCAATTCGCACAATCTCTTTGAGATCGAACATTCGATGAGCAGGCTGTTCGCCGATACGCCGTGGGCGCTTTTTAAGGGCAAGCACCTTTTGAATTTTGCAGACAATCACGACGTGGAGCGCGCCGCCACCGCCCTCAAAGACGGGCGCGATCTCTTTGATCTGTATACCCTCCTTTTTACGATGCCGGGGATCCCCTGCGTGTATTACGGTTCGGAGTTCGCGATCGAAGGGGACAAGTCCGACCTCGATTATAAGCTCCGCCCCTGTATCGATCAGATCGATAAAACGGCGCGTCCCGACCTTGTGGCGCATATCCGGAAGCTCGCCGCCATCCGCCGCAGCTGTCCCGCGCTCAGCTACGGCACGTACGCCAAAGCGACGTGCATGAACACGAACTTCTCCTTCGTGCGTGCGTTCGAAGGGGAGAAGATCGTCGTTGCCGTCAACATCGGCGACGGCGACTGCACCATCCGCGTCGAAGAGGCGGAGGGCGTCGATCTTTTGAGCGGGCAGGTGCGCAATCTCAACGATATCTACCTTCCGCCGCATTCCGCCGCCGTCTACAAGAAAAACTAAAAGATCCCCCCGAAAAGGGGGATTTTTTGCGCCCTGCGAAGTATTATGCGTGACATAATAGGGCTATTATGTCACGCATAGTAGTTCATTTTTGCTTGTTTTCGGGCAAGAAGACAAAAAAACCCGCTGCAAAAGCAGCGGGAACGTTCAGATCTTTTTCACATAGCAGCGGCGGCGTTTGTGCTGGACGACTTCGAAGTTCTTCCAAAGGGAGTTGATGCTGTCGTTGTCTTCGAGGTTCAAAAGCGTTTCCAGATATTCCGCCGAGCCTTCGGTGAGCATGCGCATGATCTCGTCGACCATCACCACGCTCGCGCCGCGGTACTGCGGCAGCACGCCCACGAGCGCCAGATCGATGACCTCGGGTTTTTTCACCGCTTTGAGGATGCGGAAGATCGTGGGGAGGGTGAGGTGCCCGTTGGACTTTCTCACCGCCTTTGCGATGGAGGGGAAGCACAGCCCGAAGCAGACGGGGTTCTCGTTTTTATCGAGCAGCATGGCGACGTGCTTGATATCGATGATGAGGCGGAAGTTCTTGATGAGCTCCTTCTTCATCTTGTCGGTCAGGGGGACGGCGCCGTAGATCTGATCGTACGTCTCGTCGTACATCTCAAAGAAACGGTCTTTGTAGCGCTTGATGAATTCGGCAGAAGTCTTCGCGTCGCTCATGTGCAGGTCGTACCGCTTCATCACCTTCTCGCGCAGTTCCTTGATGCGCGTATCGGGTTTTGCGGGCGGATAGAGCTTGTGTTCGATCCAGTCGACTTCCTTCCCGTAACCGAGATTTTCGATGAGCTTCTGATAATAGTCGTAATTGTACTGCTCTTCGAAGGTGGCGGGCTGATCGAAGCCTTCGATCAGGAGCCCTTCGCGCTCAAGGTCGGAAAAGCCCAAAGGTCCTACGACCTCTTCCATGCCCTTTTGTTTTGCCCAGTGCTCGACGGCGGCGAAGAGGGCGTTTGCGACCTCCTGATCGTCGATGCTGTCGAACCGCGTAAAGCGCACCCGCTTTTGCTGCCATTTTTCGTTGGCTTTGCGCTGCAGGATGCCCGAGATGCGCCCAACGACTTTGCCGTCGCGGCGGGCGAGGAAATAGACGGCTTCGGAATCGTCGTAATAATGATAGTTTTTACAAAAGATCTTTTTTTCGTCACCGTAAAGGGGCGGGACAAAGTAGGGCGAGTGCTTGTACAGTTTTAACGGGAACTGTAAAAATGCGCGCCTGTCGCGCCGCGACGCGACTTTTGTCACTTCGATCATCTCACATTCTCCTCATTCGTCATAAAAACTTGTGACAAAATAAAGTATAATACGGTTTGTTAAAATTGTCAAGGAAAGTCGGGCGGAATTTGCCGAAAAATCGGGGAAAATCTTACCGCTGCCGTTGACTTTTTTTGCCGACGGAGCTATAATATTTTCAAATGATTGAGTCGTTCACCGTTACGGTGCCCGCGCCTTCGGGCGAACAGGCGCGCACCGCCACCGTCTATTTGCCGGAAACTGACGCGCCGTGCGCCGTTTTGTACCTGTTCGACGGGCAGACCGCCTTTTCGGATGCGCGCGCGCCCTTCGGCAGCAGCCTGCGCCTCGGCGACTTTCTTGCCGCGCACGCTGTTCCCCTCATCGCGGTGGGGGTGGACTGCGACAAACGCGACCGCCTCACCGAATATTCGCCCTTTCCCTTTTGCGAGCGGGGCGGCATCGTCTCCGAAGGCAAGGGAAAAACGTATATGGATTGGTTGACGGGCGACTTCAAACGGACGATCGACGCGCGCTATAAAACGCTTCCCGACCGCAGGCACACCTTTTTGATGGGCAGCTCGATGGGCGGGCTGATGGCGATGTACGGATTGTCGGCATACGGGCACGTATTTTCGCGGGCGGTCTCCATGTCTGCCGCCGTCTGGGTGGATATCGTAAAGAGCGCGGCGCTCGTCGGCGGCTTTGCAAAGGACGCGGCGCTCTATTTCGATTACGGGACGGGGGAGTTCTCGCCCAAGTACCCCAAGCAGCGGGAAGCGCTCGCGGCGGTCGAAGCGGCGCTTGCGGCGTGGGGCGGGGAATACCGCTTCCATCTCATCCAAGGCGCAAAGCATACCGAAGAGGCGTGGCGGCAGCGGCTTCCCGCGGCGCTGCGTTTTTTGGGATTTTGAAAGCAACGATAGATTTGACTTGCGGCGATGCCGCAGGAGGTCGGTATGAAAAACTTTATCTTTTTGTCACCCAACTTTCCCGAAAGTTATTGGCGTTTCTGCGCCGCGCTCCAAAAGCGCGGGCTCAACGTCCTCGGCATCGGCGATTGCCCGTACGACGCGCTCAACCCCGCGCTCAAAGGCTCGCTCACCGAGTACTATAAGGTGAATTCGCTGGAAAATTACGACGAGGTCTACCGCGCCGTCGCCTTTTTTGCCTTCAAATACGGGAAGATCGACTGGCTGGAAAGCAACAACGAGTATTGGCTGGAACAAAACGCGTGCCTGCGCGATGATTTCAACATCAAGACGGGCTTCCGCTCCGCCGATATGCCGCCCGTCAAATACAAATCCAAAATGAAAGCCTGCTATCAGAAGGCGGGCATCCCCGTGGCGCGCTATCGCATGGCGGACGACGAGGCGGCTTGCCGCGCCTTTTTGAAAGAGGTGGGGCGCGCCGTCGTCAAACCCGATAACGGCGTGGGCGCGAACGCCACCTTCCCCGTCAAGAGCGAGGAAGATCTCAAAGCCTTCTTTGCGGCGGGATATAAAGGTTATATCATGGAAGAGTATATCGACGGCACCGTCTGTTCGTACGATGCGATCGTCGACGCGGCGGGACAGCCCGTTTTCGAAACGGGCAACGTGACGCCGGGCTCTTTGATGGACGTCGTCAACGAACAGGAGGACAGCATCTTTTACATCCGCAAGACACTGCCCGAGGAAGTGCGCCGCAAAGGCAGGGCTGCCGTCGCGGCGTTCGGCGTAAAGAGCCGCTTCGTTCATTTTGAATTTTTCAGCCTCAACCGCGACTGTCACCTCGGCAAGAAAGGGGAGATCGTCGCGCTCGAGGTGAATATGCGCCCTTCGGGCGGCTGCTCTCCCGATATGATGAATTACGCCAACGGCGTCGACGTGTACGAGATCTGGGCGGACATGATCGCGGGAAGAACGCCCGAGATCGGCGCGCACGAGCACTTCAACTGCGCGTTCGTCGGACGGCGGAACGGGCGCCGCTACGCGCTCTCGCACGAGGATATATTAAAAAAGTACGGCGCGCAGCTCCGCGAGCACGGCGAAGTGGATAAGGCGCTCGCGCCTGCGATGGGCGATCACCGCTATATCGCGTGTTTTTCCACCGAGGACGAGGTATACGCGTTTTTCAAAGATCTCGTAAGATAAAGTCGGGCGGCGTTTGCCGCCCGCTTTTATAATATTGTATATCTTATCCGAAGGCGGACGGTCCCGCATCGCATCGCCGAAAAAATTTAGTTCGCAATTGCGAACTTT